>NZ_CALAYQ010000190.1:0-37260 GCF_937894855.1 uncultured Zoogloea sp. | reverse complement strand
ACGTGCGTGGCAAGGACGTCTTCGTCCTTCAGCCGACCTGCGTTCCCACCAACGACAACATCATGGAATTGCTGATCATGGTGGATGCGCTCAAGCGGGCTTCGGCCGGCCGCATCACCGCAGCGATTCCCTACTTCGGCTACGCCCGTCAGGACCGCCGTCCCCGTTCGGCCCGTGTGCCCATCACCGCCAAGGTCGTGGCCAACATGCTGCAGGCCGCCGGTGTGCAGCGCGTGCTGACCGTCGATCTCCACGCCGACCAGATCCAGGGTTTCTTCGATATCCCGGTCGACAACATCTACGCCGCGCCGGTCCTGCTCGACGATCTCGAAAAGCAGCGGATCGAAGACCTGCTGGTCGTGTCGCCGGACGTCGGTGGTGTGGTCCGCGCGCGGGCCTTCGCCAAGCGTCTCGAATGCGATCTGGCGATCATCGACAAGCGCCGTCCGAAGGCCAACGTCTCCGAGGTGATGAACATCATCGGTGAAGTCGAAGGCCGCACCTGCGTGATCATGGACGACATCGTCGATACCGCCGGCACCCTCTGCAAGGCCGCGCAGGCCCTCAAGGAAAACGGCGCCAAGCGCGTGATGGCCTACGCCACCCACGCCGTGTTGTCCGGTCCGGCGATCAGCCGCATCAACGAATCGGATCTCGACGAGCTGGTTGTCACCGACACCATCCCGCTGTCCGACGAGGCCCGCGCCTGCAAGCGCATCCGCACTGTGTCGATCGGCGAACTGCTGGCCGACACCATCCTGCGGATCAGCAACGAAGAATCCGTCAGCTCGCTCTTCAACGAGTAAGCCGCAAGCATTCGAGCCGGTGGGCGCAAGCCCGCCGGCTTTTTTCCACGCCCGTCTGGTCGCGGACGGGCGATCCAACCTGGAGTAGTTGTAATGACCATTCAATTCAACGCCAAGAAGCGCGAAGTGCAGGGTTCGAGTGCGAGCCGCCGCCTGCGTCGTGCCGGCAGCGTCCCCGCCATCGTCTTCGGTTCCGGTGAGCCGATCCAGATCTCCGTTGACCACAACGAGATCTACCACGCCCTGCGCAACGAGGCTTTCCACTCGTCCGTCCTGTCCATGAACTTGGACGGCGCCGTGCAGTCCGTGATCCTGAAGGACACCCAGTGGCACCCGTACAAGCAGCAAGTGCTGCACCTGGACTTCCAGCGTGTCGACGCCACCCACAAGATCCACGTGAAGGTGCCGCTGCACTTCATCAACGCTGACATCGCTCCGGGCGTCAAGCTTGAAGGCGGCATGGTCTCCCACCCGTACACCGAACTGACCGTCGAGTGCCTGCCGGGCGCTCTGCCGGAATTCATCGAAGTGGACCTGAAGGACCTGAAGAGCGGCGCCTCCATCCACGTGTCCGGTCTGACGCTGCCGGAAGGCGTGAAGGCCCTGACCCACGGTGAAGACCCGGTCGTGGCCACCATCCTGGCGATCCGCGGTGGCGACGATGCCGCCGAGGAAACCCCGGCTGCCTGATCGACCCTCGGGGTTGCAGGGCCACTGACGCCATGAGCCAGCTTGCACCGAAGCTCATCGTCGGCCTTGGCAACCCCGGCGCGGAGTACGCTGAAACCCGGCATAACGCCGGGTTTTGGTTTTGTGAGCGCCTGGCCCGCGAGCTGGGCGTCTCATTCAGCAAGGAAGCGCGCTTCCACGGCCTCGCCGCCAACGCCCGCAACGACGGCGTGTGGCTGCTGATGCCCCAGACCTTCATGAACCGTTCCGGTCAGTCGGTCGCGGCGCTTGCCCGCTTTTACCGGATCAATCCGGCCGAGATCCTCGTCGTCCACGACGAGCTCGACATTCCTCCGGGTCAGTTGCGCCTCAAGTTTGGCGGCGGCCTCGGCGGCCACAACGGCCTCAAGGACATCACCGCCCACATGGGCACCCAGGATTTCTGGCGCCTGCGGGTTGGCATCGGCCATCCGGGCGACCGCAACGAAGTGGTCAACTTCGTCCTCAAGCCGCCCCGGCGCGAGGAGTCCGAACTCATCGACGAATCCCTCGATCGCGCACTCGCCGCCTGGCCGCTGATGGCCAAGGCCGACTGGAACGCCGCGACTCAGCGTCTCAACACCCGTCCCGCCGCACCCAAACCGACACGTCAGGCGTAGCCAGCGCGAAAAATCGCGTATCGGCTTAAAGCTTGTCACCCGGCCGCCGTAGACCCGCCCATCAAGGGGATGGACACCCGCTGTGTCCGTTCGAGGGAAGGGATCTGCAAATGCGCAAGCTGTCGGATACGCCAATCTGGTTGCGACTGACCGGAGCCATCTGGCTCATGCTGGTCATCGCCTGGGGTGGCATGATCGCCTGGGAGACCCGGGTCAATCGCGAAACCGCCATCGATCAGGCTCAGGATTTCGCCAACTCGATCCACGAGATGACGATGGCCGGGCTCACCGGGATGATGATCACCGGCACGGTCGGCCAGCGGGAGGTCTTTCTCGACCAGATCAAGCAGCTGAGCGTGATCCGCGAGTTACAGGTGGTTCGTGGCGAGGCCGTCACCCGCCAGTTTGGTGCGGGATCGCGTGGCCAGCCTGCGCTGGATCGCGATGAGGAAGCGGCGCTGGCCACCCGCCAGCCGTTCGTCAAGGTCGAACGCGATGCCCAGGCTGGCGAATACCTGCGGGTGGTCAAGCCGGCCCTCGCGTCCGAGAACTACCTCGGCAAGAACTGCATCGCCTGCCATCAGGTGCCGGCGGGGACGGTGCTCGGCCTTGTCAGCATGAAGGTGTCCCTCGACAAGGTGAATGCGGCGGTCGAGCGTTTCATGTGGCAGCGCATCGTCGCAGCGGCTTTGGTCTCCCTGCCGCTGATCGCCTTTGTGGGCTTCTTCGTGCATCGTTTCGTGGTCACGCCACTCAACGAGATGAACCGCAGTCTCGCCGAGATCGCCAAGGGCGAGGGTGACCTGACCCGCCGTCTCAAGGTGTCCGGGAGCGACGAAATCGGCCAGACGGCTTCCACCTTCAACGAGATGCTGGGGACCATCGCCCAGCTGGTTCGACAGGTCAGTGAGGCGGCAGGGCGGGTGATCGGATCGTCCCACGAGCTGGCCGCTGGCGCGGCCCGCGTGATCGACGGGTCGCGCCGGCAGCATGACCAGTCGGATCAGGCGAGTGAGGCCGTGTCGCGGATGACAGGCAATATCCTGGATGTCACTACCAGCGCCGAGCAGGTTCATCAGCGCTCCCAGGAGAGCCTGCGTCGGGCCGGGGAGGGCAGCAAGACTTTGGAGTCCCTCGTCGCCGAGGTGAATCACGCCGAAGACGCCGTTCGCCAGATGGCAGATTCGGTGGAGCAGTTCGTCCAGTCCACCACCGTGATCACCACCATGACCCGCGAGGTGCGGGAGATCGCCGACCAGACCAATCTGCTCGCGCTCAATGCGGCCATCGAGGCCGCCCGGGCCGGCGAACAGGGCCGCGGCTTTGCCGTGGTGGCCGACGAGGTGCGCAAGCTGGCCGAAAAGTCTGCCCGCTCGGCGGGTGAGATCGACGCCGTCACGTCGCAGATCTCCCGTCAGTCGGTGGCCGTGCGCGATGCCATCCACGCCGGGCTCGATCACCTGGCCTCAAGCCGGGAAGCGGTCGGCACCGTCTCCGCTGCCATCGAGTCGGCCAACGAATCCGTGGTTGCCGTCGGGCGTGGGCTCGACGAGATCGCGGTTGCCACCGAGAACCAGCGCCGGGCCAGCGAGGCCGTCGTCGAGAGCATCGACGCCATCACCGCCACGGCCCGCGAAAATGACTCCGCGGTCGAATCCACGGCTCGCGCCGCCCGCGACATGGAAACCCTGGCCAGCCAGCTCCAGCAGACGGTGTCCCGCTTCCGGGTCTGATCCGTCGGCGCCGCCTCAGCCCCGCAAGAAGGCCGGATCGATCCGGCCTTTTTGTCATGGGCGAATGACAAATGCCGGGTGAGCGGGAAAACATCACGCCCCGAGCGGCCGACATGCTTGCGCGGACGTGACAATTCGCCACAATTGAACGCTTGGATGCACTGCCTCCGGCTTTACCCGGAGATGGTCGTCAGAACCTGATTCAAGGGAACCCATGCTCCTGCGCTACCTGGTCGTGCTGGCGACGGCGATTGCCATCTTTCTCGTCGGAGCCCTGCGGCCGGCCCATAACTTCGACATCGTCGGCTACGTGGCGACCGCCCACTACAAGCAGGGGCTGCGGGGCGAGGCGCTGGCGCAGCGCACCTACGCGGACGTGAGCGCCGAGATCGGCCCCGCACGCCTGTCGGCGCTGCTCAACGGCCCCTACGGTGGCACGGTGCGCAGCGATCCGGTTTCGCTGGAGCAGCAACTGCCCTTCTATACGATCCGTCAGGGCTATGTCTGGCTGATGGAGCTCGCCCACAAGGCCGGCGTGGATTACGCTCGCTCGTCCTATCTCATCGCGGCCTTCTTCCAGGCCGTGTCGGTGCTGCTGCTGGGGCTGATCGCCGCGTCGGTCGGGGTGTCGCTGTGGGTGATTCCGGGAGTGGTGTTCCTCGCCAACTATGGCGAGCTCGCCCAGCTGTCGACGCCCGATGCGATGGCCTGCGCCTTTACCCTGGCGGCGACCCTGCTGGCGCTGCGACGCAGCCCGTGGGCCTGCCTGTTTGCAGTGGCGCTGCCGCTGGTGCGCACGGATTTCGTGCTGTTCTCGGCGCTGCTGATGGGCGTGATGTTCCTGCAGGGGCGTCGCCTCGTCGCGGTGGCCGGGCTGGTGGCTGCGGTGGCGGCCTATGTGCTCAACAACAAGCTCAACGCGGGCTACAGCTACCTCACGGTGTTCCACTTCACGCTGATCGGCCTCGATCCGTATCCGGCAAAGCTGGTCGTCTCCACCAATCCCGCCGACTACCTCGCGGCCTACGGGCGGATGCTCAAGACGGTCGCCCGCAGCCCGCATGTGGTGATCTATTTCGTGGCGGCCTGCCTGGCGATCATCCACCGCAAGGCGCTGTTCGGATCGCTGAAGCGTGCTGGCGGGTGCGACGCCGACCTGGCCGCGCTGTACCTGCTCCTGCTGGTGCCGGCGGCCTTCGTGGTGGCGCACCTCGTGCTGTTGCCGATCTATACCGAGCGCTATTTCGCCTATCCGGCGTCGCTGATCCTGTTGTGGGTGATCTGGATGATGTCCCGCAGCGGCGGCCTGCCGGCGGTGGGCGGAGAGGCTGCACGTTATTGATACAAAGCAGGGCGGCGGAACCGGCTCAACGCGCTAGAATGGAAGATTGGCAGCACCCCATTAGTTGAAGACGGAGTTTCCCGAGATGCCCCAGTATCGTTCCCGCACCTCCACCGCCGGTCGCAACATGGCCGGCGCCCGCGCCCTGTGGCGCGCCACCGGCATGAAGGACGGCGATTTCGAAAAGCCGATCATCGCCGTGGTCAACAGCTTCACCCAGTTCGTCCCGGGCCATGTGCACCTGAAGGATCTGGGCCAGCTGGTCGCGCGCGAGATCGAGGCCGCCGGCGGCGTTGCCAAGGAATTCAACACCATCGCCATCGATGACGGCATCGCCATGGGTCACGGTGGCATGCTGTACTCGCTGCCGTCCCGCGATCTCATCGCCGACAGCGTCGAGTACATGGCCAACGCCCACACCGCCGACGCGCTGGTGTGCATCTCCAACTGCGACAAGATCACCCCGGGCATGCTGATGGCCGCGCTGCGCCTCAACATCCCCGCCATCTTCGTCTCCGGCGGCCCGATGGAAGCCGGCAAGGTGAAGTGGGAAGCCAAGGTGATCTCGCTCGACCTCGTCGACGCGATGGTCAAGGCCGCCGACAGCAGCTGCTCCGATGAGGAAGTGGACGCCGTCGAGCGCTCCGCCTGCCCGACCTGCGGCTCGTGCTCCGGCATGTTCACCGCCAACTCCATGAACTGCCTGACCGAAGCCCTGGGCCTGTCCCTGCCGGGCAACGGCACGGTGGTCGCCACCCACGCCGACCGCGAGCGCCTGTTCAAGGAAGCCGGCCGCCGCATCGTCGACCTCGCCCGCCGTTACTACGAGCAGGACGACGCTTCGGTGCTGCCGCGTTCCATCGCCTCCTTCAAGGCCTTCGAGAACGCCATCAGTCTCGACGTGGCCATGGGCGGCTCCACCAACACCGTGCTGCACCTGCTGGCCGCGGCCAAGGAAGCTGGCGTCGATTTCACGATGAAGGACATCGATCGCATCTCCCGCAAGGTGCCCTGCCTGTGCAAGGTGGCGCCGGCGGTGGCCGACGTGCACATCGAAGACGTGCATCGCGCCGGCGGCATCATGGGCATCCTCGGCGAGCTCAGCCGCGCCGGCCTGCTCCACACCGATCTGCCCACCGTCCACAGCAAGACCATGGCCGAAGCGCTGTCCACCTGGGATGTGATGAAGGCCCACGATGCCGGCGTGTTCAACTTCTTCAAGGCGGCGCCGGGCGGCGTGCCCACGCAGGTGGCGTTCAGCCAGGATCGTCGCTGGAACGAGCTCGACCTCGACCGCAGCCACGGTGTGATCCGCGACAAGGCCCACGCCTTCAGCCAGGACGGCGGCCTCGCCGTGCTGTACGGCAACATCGCCGAGAAGGGCTGCATCGTGAAGACTGCCGGTGTGGATGAGTCCATCTGGACCTTCACCGGTCGCGCCCGCGTGTTCGAAAGCCAGGAAGACGCCGTGGCCGGCATTCTCGCCGACCAGATCGTGGCCGGCGACGTGGTGGTGATCCGCTACGAAGGCCCGAAGGGCGGCCCGGGCATGCAGGAGATGCTCTACCCGACCAGCTATCTCAAGTCGAAGGGCCTGGGCAAATCCTGCGCGCTGCTCACCGACGGCCGCTTCTCGGGCGGCACCTCCGGCCTTTCCATCGGCCACGCCTCGCCGGAAGCCGCCTGTGGCGGTGCCATCGGCCTGGTGGAAGAAGGCGACCGGATCGAGATCGACATCCCGAACCGCCGCATCCATCTGGCGGTGACCGACGACGTGCTGGCTGCCCGCCGGGCTGCCCAGGATGCCCGTGGCTGGAAGCCGGTGAGCCGGGAGCGTGTGGTGTCTGCCGCGCTGCAGGCCTACGCGGCCCTCACCACCAGCGCCGACACCGGTGCTGTCCGCGACGTCACGCAAGTCCAGCGCTGATCGGTTCGATCTGCGCTGCAAGGAAAGCCCGGCCCCGTGCCGGGCTTTCTGCTTTTTGGCGGTGTGCATTTCGCCCTGATGGGGTGCGAAATCCCAAAGGATTGTGTCGAGTTGTGAAACGCTTTGTGGGCGCCAGTGAAATGTGAAGGTAGACTCCGCCCACTTCCCGAATCCATCCCCCATGAAGCATGGTTCTTGCGATTTTTCCTTGGCGTCGCTGCCGCTTGCGTCCGTGAACGACTGCCAGATCCGTGCTGTCGAGGGGCGCGACGAATGGGAGCGGCTGTTCGCGCGCCTGCCCGCGCCGGCGATCGTCCAGGCCTGGGGCTACGGCGAAGCCAAGGCGGCGGGCGGCTGGCAGGTGGAGCGGCTGGTCTTCGAGCAGGCCGGCCAGCCGGTGGCGATCTGCCAGGTGCTGGTGAAGCGTCTGCTGGGGCTGCCGGTGGCGGCACGGATCAACCGTGGGCCGCAGTTCCTCGCGCTCCGGCCCCAGGAGGCGGAGGTACGCGCCGTGTACGCGGCGCTGCGCAAGCGCTGGCGCTTCGGCCGGCGCGGCGTGCTGGTGCTGGCGCCGGGGCTCACCGAATCGGACGAGCATCGCCAGTGGCTGCGGGAGGCTGGTTTCATTGCTCGCGGTACGGCGGGCTGGTGCTCGGCGGTGCTGGATCTAACCCAGGACGCCGCCACCTTGCGCAAGCGGCTCGCCTCCACGTGGCGCACCCAGCTCAACGGCGCCGAACGGGGCGGGCTCGAGTTTGAAATCTCCGACAAGCCCTGCGCCTTCGACTGGATGCTCGCCCGTCACCAGGAAAACATGCGCGACAAGGGCTTTGCCGGCACGTCGCCGGACTTCCTGCGGGCGCTGCGGGAGCGGGCGCCGGAGGATGTCTTCGTGTGCCGGGCGCTGCACGACGGCCAGCCTCTGGCCGGGATGATCGTGTTCCGCTTTGCCCGGAGCGCCGAGTATTTCGTCGGCTGGTTCGGCCCCGAAGCGCGCCAGAAGAAGGCCGGCAACTTCCTGATGTGGAACGCCGCGCTGGCGATGCAGGTCCGCAGCTGCGAACGCTTCGATCTGGGCGGCTACTCGTCGTCTGACGGCTACGGCCGCTTCAAGCAGGGGCTGCGGGGCAGCGAATACCGCCTGCTCGAAGAGTGGGTCGCCTTCTGAGGGCGTTTCCGCCCGCCGGGCTCAGCCCAGTTTCTTTTCCATGAACATCGCGGCGCCCATCGCCGGGTCGAGCTGGTAGGCCTGAAAGCCGAACTCCAGATAGGCCCGGTGCGCGCCGCGGTTGCCTTCCAGCACCTCCAGCGTCAGCTTGCAGCAGCCCCGTTCCCGGGCGACCGTCTCGGCGTGGGCGAGGAGGGCGCGGGCGATCCCGCGTCGGCGGAAATCTTCGTGCACCACGATGTCGTGGATGTTGAGCAGCGGCTTGCCGGCGAAGGTGGAAAATCCCTCGACGCAGTTGATCAGGCCGGCGGGCTGCGTTCTTCCTGATTCATCACTCACGTAGGCAATGTGGCACAGCACCGTCGGCCGGCCGCGCAGGGCGTCCGGCAGGCGGGCGCGCAGCTCGTCGTCCATGGGCTTGCCGCTGCCGGTGGGGCCGCGCATGTAGTGGTCGAGGAGGAGCAGGAAATCGGCGGTCTGTCGCGGGTCGTCGAAATCGACGGCGTGGATGGTGACGGTGGTCATCTGGGGTCGAAGGGCTGGTTAGTGGGTTTCCGATTGGCTGGTCATCGGCTTGTCGGTATTGCCGGAAGGGCTTTTGTCACCGCCGGCAGGATTCGCTAAGGCATTGCTCAGGCTGGTTTTTGGCGCGCGGCCAGTTTGGGCATGGTTCTTGTTAATTCCTCCCAAGGCTGCGCGACCTTGTCGGCCCGGTTTCGTCGCGGCAGATCAGAAGATATCCGGGCGTGATGTTCCAGGAGGGGAGGGCTGACGTCCATGACCGAAACATTTTACGAGGTGCTGCGCCGGCAGGGGATTACCCGGCGCAGCTTCATGAAGTTCTGCAGCCTGACGGCCACGTCGCTGGGGCTGGGGAGTGCCTTTGTGCCGAAGATCGCCCACGCGCTGGAGACCAAGCCGCGCACGCCGGTGATCTGGCTGCACGGGCTGGAATGCACCTGCTGTTCCGAATCCTTCATCCGCTCGGCGCACCCGCTCACCAAGGACGTGGTGTTGTCGATGCTGTCCCTCGACTACGACGACACCCTGATGGCCGCCGCCGGCCACCAGGCCGAGGCGATCATCGAAGAGGTGAAGAAGAAGTACAAGGGCAACTACATCGTGGCCGTCGAGGGCAATCCGCCCCTCAACGAGGACGGCATGTTCTGCATCCACGGCGGCCGGCCGTTTGTTGAGGTGCTGAAGGAAACCTGCGCCGACGCCAAGGCGATCATCAGCTGGGGCGCCTGCGCGTCCTACGGCTGCGTGCAGGCCGCCAAGCCGAACCCGACCCGGGCGACCCCGGTGCATCAGGTCATCACCAACAAGCCGATCGTCCGCGTGCCCGGCTGCCCGCCGATCGCCGAGGTGATGACCGGTGTCGTCACCTACATGCTGACCTTCGACCGCATCCCCGAGCTTGACCGCCAGGGACGGCCGAAGATGTTCTACGGTCAGCGCATCCACGACAAGTGCTACCGCCGCCCGCACTTCGACGCCGGCCAGTTCGTCGAGAACTGGGACGACGAAGCCGCGCGCAAGGGCTACTGCCTCTACAAGATGGGCTGCAAGGGCCCGACCACTTACAACGCCTGCTCGTCGATGCGCTGGAACGGCGGCGTGAGCTGGCCGGTGCAATCCGGCCACGGCTGCATCGGCAGCTCGGAAGACGGCTTCTGGGACAAGGGCAGCTTTTACGACCGGGTGACCGACATCCATCAGTTCGGTGTCGAGTCCAATGCCGACAAGATCGGCGCGACGGCTGCCGGCGCGGTGGGCGCGGCAGTGGCTGCCCACGCGGCGGTGACGGCGCTGGCGCGGGCCCGCTCGCAGCATGACGACAAGAATTCGGGAGACAAATGATGACGGTGCTGGAAACCCAGGGCTTCAAGCTCGACAACTCGGGCAAGCGCGTGGTGGTCGATCCGGTGTGCCGGATCGAGGGCCATCTGCGCGTCGAGGTGAACATCGACGAACATAATGTGATCCGCAACGCGGTCTCCACCGGCACCATGTGGCGCGGGCTGGAGGTGATCCTGAAGGGCCGCGACCCGCGCGACGCGTGGGCTTTCACCGAGCGAGTCTGCGGCGTGTGCACCGGCACCCACGCGCTCACCTCGGTGCGCGCGGTGGAAGACGCCCTCAACATCAAGATCCCCGAGAACGCCAACATCATCCGCAACCTGATGCAGCTGGCGCTCCAGATTCACGATCACCTGGTGCACTTCTACCACCTGCACGCGCTGGACTGGGTGGACGTGGTGTCGGCCCTGAAGGCTGATCCCAAGAAGACCTCCGAACTCGCCCAGAGCATCTCCAGCTGGCCGCTGTCGTCGCCGGGCTACTTCCGCGACGTGCAGAACCGTCTGAAGAAGTTCGTCGAATCCGGCCAGCTCGGCCCCTTCATGAACGGCTACTGGGGCAACCCGGCCTATCGGCTGCCGCCGGAAGCCAACCTGATGGCGGTGACGCACTACCTGGAGGCGCTCGACTTCCAGAAGGAGATCGTCAAGATCCACACCATCTTCGGTGGCAAGAACCCGCACCCGAACTGGCTGGTGGGCGGCGTGCCCTGCGCGATCAACATGGAAGGTGCGGGCGCGGTCGGCGCGATCAACATGGAGCGGCTCAACCTGATCTCCTCGATCATCGACCGCTGCATCGAGTTCATCGATATGGTGTACGTGCCGGATCTCGTCGCCATCGCCAGTTTTTACAAGGACTGGACCTACGGCGGCGGCCTGTCGAGCCAGTGCGTGCTGTCGTACGGCGACATCCCGGACGTGGCCAACGACTACTCCGCCAAGAACCTGCTGCTGCCCCGCGGCGCCATCATCAACGGCGACCTCACCAAGGTGCACGAGGTTGACCTGCGCGACCCCGAGCAGGTGCAGGAGCACGTGGCCCATAGCTGGTACAAGTACGCCGACGAGACCAAGGGTCTGCACCCGTGGGACGGCGTCACCGAACCCAACTTCGAGCTGGGCAAGGCCACCAAGGGCACCAAGACCAAGATCGAGAACCTGGACGAAGCCGGCAAGTATTCGTGGATCAAGGCGCCCCGCTGGCGCGGCCACGCGATGGAGGTCGGCCCCCTGTCGCGCTACGTCATCGGCTACGCCCAGAACAACCCCGAGTTCAAGGAGCCGGTGGACAAGCTGCTGAAGGATCTCGGCCTGCCCCTCAAGGCGATCTTCTCGACCCTAGGCCGCACCGCTGCGCGGGGCCTGGAGGCTTCGTGGGCGGCGCACAAGTCGCGCTACTTCTTCGACAAGCTGATGGCCAACCTCAAGGCCGGCGATCTCTCCACCGCCAACATCGAAAAGTGGGACCCGTCCACCTGGCCGAAGGACGCCAAGGGCGTGGGCTTCACCGAGGCGCCGCGTGGCGCGCTGGGCCACTGGATCCGCATCAAGGACACCCGCATCGACAACTACCAGGCGGTGGTGCCCACCACCTGGAACGGCGGTCCGCGGGACGCGAAGGGCCAGATCGGCGCCTTCGAGGCCTCGCTGATGGACACACCGGTGGCCAAGGCCGACGAGCCGCTGGAAATCCTGCGCACCCTGCATTCCTTCGACCCGTGCATGGCCTGCTCCACCCATGTGCTGTCGCCGGACGGGCAGGAAATGGCGTCGATCAAGGTCCGCTGAGGAGATGATGATGACCCCCACGCTCACGTTGTTCGCGGAGGGTCAGCTTTGCACAGCTGACCCGTTCGGCAGGCGCGGCACAGGGTGCCGCGCATTCCCTGTCTCACCCCCCCAAGGGGGCGCCGCCTCCCTCGGGGCGGCCCGTCGGGAGGCTTGATCATGCTTTCACAACAAGACATGCTGGAGGCCGAACGGCACGGCCGGCAGGTACGTTCGATCTATGTGTACGAGGCGCCGGTGCGCCTGTGGCACTGGATCAACGCCCTGGCGATCGTCGTGCTTGCGGTGAGCGGCTACTTCATCGGCAAGCCGCTGCCGACGATGACCGGTGAGGCGTCGGACAACTTCCTGATGGGCTACATCCGCTTTGCCCACTTCGCCGCGGCTTACATCTTCGCGGTGGGGCTGGTGGGGCGGGTGTATTGGGCCTTCGTCGGCAACCACCACGCCCGGCAGATCTTCAAGCTGCCGATCACCAACGGGCAGTGGTGGAGCGAGGTGTTCTTCGAGCTGCGCTGGTATCTCTTCCTCGAGAAGCATCCGAAGAAATACGTCGGCCACAACCCGATGGCCCAGCTGATGATGTTCTTCTTCTTCACCGTGCTGGCCTTCGGGATGCTCTTCACCGGCTTCGCGCTGTACAGCGAAGGCCTTGGGCTGGGCTCGTGGGCCGATCGCCTGTTCGGCTGGGTGCTGCCGCTGCTGGGTGGCTCGATGCAGACCCACAGCCTGCACCGGCTCGGCATGTGGATCATGATGAGCTTTGCGCTGGTCCACGTGTATGCGGCGATCCGTGAAGACATCATGAGCCGCCAGAGTCTCATCTCCACGATGATCTCTGGCTGGCGGATGTTCAAGGACTGATCCAGCCGCCTGCAGGTGCTGCAAACAAAAATGGCCCGGTTTCGACCGGGCCATTTTTATTGAACGACTGCGCCGCGTCAGGCGATCGAGAACACGTAGATGAAGGACGCGGTGACCAGGATCAGCGCTGCGACGATGGCGCCGCCGGTGGCGAGGATCGAGGTGTAGCTGACGATCGCGAAGTGCCGGCCGCAGTTCTTGCAGCGGAAGTACTCGGTGAAGTTGATGCCGGCAAATTTGTGCGGATGCATCTTGGAGCGGCGCACGTTGGTGCTCTTGCAGTGGATGCAGTGGGGTGCCGCCGACTTGAACAGCTTGACCGCCCGGGCCGGCTTGCGCTTCTCGAGCACCTTCTTGCCCAGCTTGGCGGGCGGCAGGGATTCGGGTGGCATCTCGCTGTCCGGCGCGTCGGACTTGATCGTGGCGAGCTTGCTGTTGGCCTGGGCGCGGCGATACAGGAAGAACGCGAAGCCGCCCGAGATGAAGGCCACCAGCCCCACCAGGCCCACCTTCAGGAAGGGGCCGACGACGTGCCAGATGGCGGCGGGGTCGAGGGGCTGGGGCGCGGCAGGTGCGGTGCCCGGGGCCGCACCGGGCGCTGCGCCGACGGGGGCGGTCATGGCGGCGCTGCCCGAGGGGGATTGCCCGGCCGCGCCGCTGCGAATCTCCTTCAGCTTCTCGTGACCATGCCAGGCGGCCTGGACGGGGCTCATGCCGGCGCGGGCCAGCAGCACCGCGTCGTCAAAGACGAAGCCGGCCTCCCACCAGGCCAGCCGGTCGGCCGGCGAGAAGCCCTCGCGCTTCCAGGCGGCCGGATCGGAGTGGTCCATCTCCGACATCATCGAGCGGCTCTGGCGGGCCGAATCGCGCCACTGGCGGGCTTCATCGGCGTCGAAGCCCTTGTCCGACCAGGTGCGGGCGACGACCGGCTCGAAGCCGGCGGAGTGCCAGTTCATGCCTTCCTGGGGGTTGAAGCCGTAGTTCTGCCACTCCCGTGCCTCGACCGGCTTCATGCCGGTGTCTTCCCAGCGGGTCACCTTCGGTGGCGCCGGCAGGCTCGTGCCGCTCGCCGGTGCGGTGGTGGCCAGCGGGATGGAGGGCGCCGCCTCTGCCTTGGGAGGAATGGGTTCGCCCACCGAGACGGACACGGCCGGAAGCGGCGAGGCGAGCAGGGCGAGGGCCGCGATGGCCGGAAGAAGGTTTTTCATGGGGAGGGACGATAAATCAGCGCAAGCGAAAGCGGATTGTGAACCGATGCGGCGATGCGACAAAAGTCATATTTATCGCGCCCCTGCAGAAAATCCAGATCCGGATCACAAGTCGTGATCGCAGACGATGGGTGGCGGGGCAAATGTCGCATAAATGGCAATGGCGTGGGCGGCTGATTGCATCTGGAGTGGAAACGATTCTTCCGCTTGCTGATGGCGCTGGAAACCTGCTTTTCTTTTTGGCTGCTCGCCGGTATGCCTGTGTGCGCTAAGGCCTTGTCCCGTAAGCCGCTTCGCCTTTTAGGGCGCCGCGGGGCTGTCCGGCACGGAACTTGATTGAAGTGACCACCTTCCTGTTTTCGGAAACGCCATGACCGGCCATCCTTCCATTCTCGTTCTGGGTATCGGCAACCTCCTGTGGGCCGACGAAGGCTTTGGTGTGCGCTGCGCCGAAGCCCTCGCCGAGCGCTTCGCGCTGCCGCCGCAGGTCACCGTGATGGACGGTGGCACCCAGGGCCTCTACCTGCTGCCTTACGTGGAGGAGGCGCGCCGCCTGCTGGTGTTCGATGCGGTGGATTACGGCGATGCGCCAGGCACCCTGCGCATCGTGGTGGGCGACGAGGTGCCGCGCTTCATGGGCGCCAAGAAGATGAGCCTGCACCAGACCGGCTTTCAGGAAGTGCTGGCCTCGGCCGAGCTGCTCGGCCGCCTGCCCGACGAGCTGGTGCTGATCGGCTGCCAGCCGGTCGAGCTGGAAGACTTTGGCGGCAGCCTGCGCGACGCGGTGAAGGCCCAGATCGGCCCGGCCCTCGACGTGGCCTGCGAATGGCTCACCCGCTGGGGCGCCGCGCCGGTGCCGCGCACGGATGCCGGCCCGCGCCTCAACGCCGACAGCCTGACCATGGACGCCTACGAAGCCGGCCGGCCCAGCGAGCGCGACGCCTGGCGCCTCGGCGACGCCCGCTTCATCCGGGAGGACTGAGCCATGTGCCTCGGCATTCCCGTGCAGGTCATCGAAGCGTCCGGCTGGACGGCCCGCTGCCAGGGGCCGGACGGAGAGCAGACGATCGACCTGGCGCTGGTCGGCGAGCAGCCCGCCGGCACCTGGCTCCTCACCTTTCTCGGCGCCGCCCGCGAAGTCATCGACGCAGAGCGCGCCCACGCCATCAACAACGCGCTGGCCGCCCTCGGCGCCGCCATGCGTGGCGACCAGGCCGGCATCGACGCCCTGTTCGCCGATCTGGTCGAGCGCACGCCAACCCTTCCCGCCCACCTCACGGAGCCCCAATGAGCGCCCAGTTTGCCCCGCCCCAGTCGTCCCTCGACAAGCTCGACGCCGCCCTCAAGCGCCTCGCCGAGCGCAACGGCTTTGTGCGCCTCGCCGACGAAGCCGCGCTGGATGCGGCCCTCGACGCCGACGGCCTCGCCGTGCTGCTCCTCACCGACGACCCCCAGCGCAGCCCCGAATCCCTCGACGTGGTGGTGGTGCTGCCGGAAGCCCTGCGCGCCCTCGGCGTGACGGCCAGCGGCCTCGCTGCCGGAGCCGATCTGAGCCCCGCGCTGGCCCGCCGTTTCGGCGTCAATCGCTACCCGGCGGTGGTCGTGCTGCGGGGCGGCGCCTATCTGGGCGTGATCTCCGGCATTCTCGACTGGAGCCCCTTTGTTACCGAGCTCGCGCGGATCAGCGCCCTGGCGCCCAGCCGCCCGCCCATTTCCATCGCCACCCAGGCTACCCGGAGCTGCGCATGAAACCCTTCCCGATCCCCGTGGTGCCCGTCGGCCCCGGCTCCCAGACCGACGAATCCCCCGAATACTTGGCCATGCCCAGCGGGATGAACACCTTCCGCGCCCCGCGCCTGCCCGAGACGATGAGCGACGAGGATCTCGCCCGCGCCGCCGACATCCTCGATCACCTGCTCGCCGACATGCGCGCCCGGCCCCTGGGCGCTGCCCAGCCGGCGTCAGTCGATCTGGCCGGCGAGCCCCGTGGCGTGCGCGATCTGCTCACCGAATCCCTCGGCTTCGGCGAAGTCTCCGCCTTCACCCTGGCGCCCACCCGCATCCGCGCCCAGGAAACCGCCTTCGCCGCCCTGTGGCGGGTGCTGGAGGAGGGCGCCGACGGGCGCATCGTCGCCGACCGCCTCGAAGCCAGCCCGGTGCCGGCCGAGCTCTACGCCGCGATGCGCGCCACCACCCTGCCGGCCCTCGCGCCGCCGCCGCTCACCGCCGGGATGATGAACGGCGAGGCGCTCCTCGCCGAAGTCCAGCAGCAGTCCGCCCGCCATGTGGCCGGCCAGGCCGCCCACGTCATCAACCTCACCCTGCTGCCGGTCAGCGAGGCCGACCTGGACTACCTCTACGGCGCCCTCGGCCACCGGGACGTGTCGATGCTCTCCCGCGGCTACGGCAACTGCCGCGTCACCAGCACCCGGCTCGCCAACGTGTGGTGGGTGCAATACTTCAACAGCATGGACACGCTGATCCTCAACACCATCGAGGTGGTGGACATGCCCGAGGTCGTCCTCGCCGCCGACGAGGACTACACCGACACCATCGAGCGCCTCGGCGAATACATCGCCATGCTGCGGGAAAGCTGACGATGTTCGAAGGTTCCTTCCTGGGCGATGGCGAAAAACTCGCCGACGACGACCGGCTCGAATGCGGCATCTGCTGGCAGGTGTACGACCCCGCCGCGGGCGACGCCCACTGGGGCATCCCCGCTGGCACGCCGTTTTCGCAGCTGCCCGAGCACTGGCGCTGCCCCAACTGCGACGCCCCGCGCCACAAGTTCATGGTGCTGAAGGACTGATCCGTGCCCGCCCTGCCCACGTCCGCCCAGCTCGCGGCCCGCATCGAAGCCCATTACCGTGCGGTGGCCGCCGGCCCGATGGCCGACGTGCCCCTGTGCAACCCGCGCCTGTCGGTGCGCGTCGCACAGCTGGTGGAATGGGACGGCGTGCGCGTGGCTGCGCTGGTGATGCCCTGGGCGATCAACCTGCTGATCCTGCCCGGCAGCGCGCCCTGGCAGGCGGCCGAATCCCTCGCCAAGACCCGCTGGCGTTTTCCCAGCGGCGACTACGACTTCGTCTACGGCGCCGACGTGGGCTTCGGGCCCTATCAGGTGTGCTCGCTGTTTTCGCCGGCGCTGGAGTTCGACGCGATGGAAACCGCCTGCGACACCGCCTCGGCGGCGCTCATCGCGCTGCTGCAGGCGCCGGTCGAACCCGTCGAGGCCCGGCCGGACGCCGAAGTCTCCGGCCGCCGCCGCTGGCTCTTCGGGCGCCACGCGGCATGAGCATCGCCGTCCGGCTGTCCGTGGCGAGGCGCCCCCTGTGACCCAGTCGGTGCTTGCCGGCAGCCTGCGGGTTGCCGCGCGCTGGGACGCCGGTGCGTTGACCGGCTGGAACGTGCAGCTCGTCCGCCCGCCGGTGGCCCGCGCTTTGGTCGGCCTCGCCCCGGCCGACGCACTGGCTCGCGTCCCGCTGTATTTTTCCCTGTGCGCGAAGGCCCAGCGCGAAGCCGGCCGGCTGGCCCTGGCCGCCGCCGGCTGCGTGGCCGACGCGCCGGTGCCGTCGTGGCAGCTGTGGGCCGAATGCCTGCACGAACACCTGTGGCGGCTGCTCCTCGACTGGCCGCGGCTGGCGGGCGAGGCGCCCCGCGCCCCGGCCTTCGCCGCCTGGCGTGCCGCCCGGGGCCTGGGGCAGGCCGCCGTCATCGACGCCACCCGGCAGGTCGCCGCCGAACTGCCGGCCATCGCCGAGGCCGCCGATCAGCTCGCCGCCTTCGCCGCCGCCGCCCGGGCGCTGGAGGAGGATCGCCCCTATCCGTGGGGCAACGCCGGCAATCCGGGGGCCGGCGTGGGCGAAGCGTGGGTGCACACCGCCCGTGGCCGCCTGCGTCACGCGCTGTGCGTGGAAGACGGCCGGGTTGTCGCGTGGCGGATCGACGCGCCGACGGATCGCAATTTCGCCGACGAAAAGGGTATCGTGGAGCGCCTGCCGGCCCGCCTGCCTTCCCTGGCGGCCGCTCGCCGCGCAGTGGAGACGGCCGTGCTGCAGCTCGACCCCTGCGTGCCCTACACCGTGGAGATCGTGGATGCATGAAATGTCGCTGGCGGAAGGCATCCGCCAGATCGTCGAGGACGCCGGGCGTGCCCAGGGTTTTCGCAAGGTGAAGACGGTGGTGCTGGAAATCGGACAGCTCTCGTCGGTCGAACCCGAGGCGCTCGCCTTCTGCTTCGACGTGGTGATGAAGGACAGCATCGCCGACGGCGCCGCCCTCCAGATCGACCCCGTGCCCGGCCAGGGTTGGTGCATGCAGTGCGCCGTGAGCGTGCCGATAAGTGCCCTGTATGATCCTTGCCCCCATTGCGGCAGCTACCAGGTGCAGGCCACCGGCGGCACCGAGATGCGGGTGAAGGAACTCGAAATCGAATGAAAGCAAACTGACATGTGCAATGTGTGCGGCTGCGGGGCCGGAGAAGCCCGCATCGAAGGCGAAGCGCTGGACCGGGACGGCCACGAGCACGAGCACGTCCACGCCGATGGCACCGTCCATCGTCACGCCCATGGCCACGAGGGCGAGCACGCCCACAGCCACCAATGGGTGCCCGCCGGCGCCCACGGCCACCGGCACCAGCACGCCGACGGCACCTGGCACTCCCACGATCACGTGCACACCGCCGACCACGCCCATCCCCACACGGATGCCGGCGACGGCAGCCTGCACTACGGCCACGGCCCGGCCGGCGCCCACGCCCCGGGCATGAGCCAGGCCCAGATGGTGAAGATCGAGCAGAACATCCTCGCCAAGAACGACGGCTACGCTGAGCGCAACCGCGGCTGGCTGGCCGATCGGGGCATCCTGGCGCTCAACCTGGTGTCGAGCCCCGGCTCCGGCAAGACGACCCTGCTGGTGCGCACCATCGACGCCCTCAAGGCCCGTCCTGGCGCGGCGCCGGTGGCGGTGGTGGAGGGCGACCAGCAGACCAGCTTCGACGCCGAGCGCATCCGCGCCACCGGCGCCCCGGCGCTGCAGATCAACACTGGCAAGGGCTGCCATCTCGATGCGCTGATGGTCGGCCACGCCCTCGAAAAACTCGCCCCGCCCGACGACAGCGTGCTGCTCATCGAGAACGTCGGCAACCTCGTCTGCCCGGCCGCCTTCGACTTGGGCGAGGCCGCCAAGGTGGTGGTGCTTTCCGTTACCGAGGGCGAGGACAAGCCCCTCAAGTACCCGGACATGTTCGCCGCCGCCAGTCTGATGTTGGTCAATAAGGTTGACCTATTGCCCTACCTCACATTCGACGTGGCCCGCGCCATCGACTTCGCCCGTCGGGTCAATCCCCAGCTGCAGGTGATCCAGGTTTCCGCCACCACCGGCGCCGGCTTCGACGAATGGCTGGGCTGGATCGACGCGCGCCTCGCCGCGGCGCGGGCCGCCCGGGTCGCAACGGTCGACCAGCTGCGTGCCCGCATCGCCCAGCTCGAAGCGCAGCTCGCGGCGAAAGGCTGACCCGTCCATGCTGATTGTTGTCGACCCGACCCGCGTCGCTCGCCGCCTGCGCGTGCGTGGCGTGGTGCAGGGCGTGGGCTTCCGGCCCTTCGTGTACCGCTTCGCCAACTCCCTCGGCCTCGTCGGCTGGGTGCGCAACGACGGCGGCGGGGTGGAGATCGAGATCCAGGGCAGCGAGCCCGTGCTCGACGCCTTCACCCAGTGCCTTGCCAGCGAGGCGCCGCCCCTGGCGCGGGTGGACGCCATCGAGCCGGAGGTGATCCCGCCCGATCATTCCCGCAAGGATTTCGTGATTCTGCCCAGCGCCGAAGGCGAGGTGGCCACCGCCATCGGTCCCGACGTGGGCGTCTGCCGGGCCTGCCTCTGCGAGCTGTTCAACCCCGACGACCGGCGCTGGCGCTACCCCTTCATCAACTGCACCCACTGCGGCCCGCGCTACACCATCACCCGCAGCCTGCCCTACGACCGGGCGCGCACCAGCATGGCAGCCTTCGAACTGTGCGAAGTCTGCGCCACCGAATACCGCCATCCCGGCGACCGGCGCTTCCACGCCGAGCCCAACGCCTGCCCCACCTGCGGCCCGCGCCTCAGTCTGCACGAGCCCCACGGCCTCACCGCGCTGGCCCGCGACCCACTGGCCGAGGCGGTGCGCCGCCTGCAACTGGGCGAGATCGTCGCCATCAAGGGCCTGGGCGGCTTCCACCTGGCCTGCGATGCGTCCAACGCCGACGCCGTCGCCCGCCTGCGCGAACGCAAGGCGCGCCCCCACCAGCCCCTCGCGCTGATGGTCGCGAGCTTCGCCAGCCTGGCCGGCCGGGTGCGCATCAGCGCCGCCGAGGCCGCGGTGCTCGAAAGCCCCGAGCGGCCCATCGTGCTGCTCGCCAAGCAACCCGGCTGCGACGAGGCCTTCCCCGGCATCGCCCCCGATCTCGACGAGCTGGGCGTGATGCTGCCCGGCACGCCGCTCCATTACCTGCTGTTCCACGAGGCCGCCGGCCGCCCCGCCGGCACCGCCTGGCTTGACCAGCCGCAGCCCCTGGCCCTGGTGATGACCAGCGCCAACCCCCATGGCGAGCCCCTCGTCCAGCGCAACGACGAAGCCTTCGAGCGCCTCGCCGACATCGCCGACGTGCTGCTGATGCACGACCGGGACATCGTGGTGCGCTGCGACGACTCGGTGCTGCGCCTGCGCACCGATTTGCCCGCCACGCCGGGCGAGGGCGACGGCAAGAGCGCCGGCGTGCAGTTCCTGCGCCGCGCCCGGGGCTTCACCCCGCTGGCGATGCCGCTCGATGCCAGCGGCCCGGCGGTGCTGGCCTTCGGCGCCCACTACAAGGCCACCCTGTGCCTTGCCCGCGGGGCCGAGGCGTTCTTGTCCCAGCACATCGGCGGGCTCGACAACCCGGCCGCCTGCGTCGCCCTCGACGAAGCGGCCGAGCACCTGCAGGCCATCCTGTCGGTGCGCCCGGCCGCCGTCGCTCACGACGCCCATCCCGATTACTACTCCACCCAGGCCGCGCTGGCCCTGGCCGATGCGCTGGACGTGCCGTCCATCGCCGTCCAGCACCACCACGCCCACATCGCCGCGGTGTGCGCCGAACATCGTCTCGACGGCCCGGTGCTCGGCTTTGCCGCCGACGGCGTGGGCCTCGGCACTGACGGCCTGCCCTGGGGCGGCGAGCTGCTCTACGTGGATGGCGCCGAGTTCCGTCGCCTGGGCCACCTGAGCCCGCTGGCGCTGCCCGGCGGCGACCGCGCCGCCCGCGAGCCCTGGCGCGTCGCCACCGCCGTGCTCCACGCCCTCGGCCAGCGCGATGAGGCCGCCCGTCGCTTCGCCCATCAGCCGGCCGTGGAACAGGTGCTGGCGATGCTCGAGCGCGGCGTGCGCTGCCCGCCCACTACCAGCCTCGGGCGCTGGTTCGACGCCGCCGCCGGCCTGCTCGGGCTGTGCGACGCCACCAGCTTCGAGGGGCAGGCTGCGATGCGTCTTGAAACCCTCGCCCGGCGCCGCGGCCACACCCTGCCGCTGGCGAGCGGCTACCACATCGACACCCGGCCCGATGGCCCCTCGGTGCTCAACCTCTACCCGCTACTCCATCATCTGGTGGGCGAGACCGACGCCGCCCGCGGCGCAAGCCACTTCCACGCCACCCTGATCGACGCCGTCGCCCAGTGGATCGGCGATGCTGCCCACGCCACCGGCCTGCGCCGGGTGGCCCTCTCCGGCGGCTGCCTGCTCAACCGCGAGCTCGCCATCGGCCTGCGCCACAAGCTCGCCACCCGCGGCATTGCGGTTTTCGAAGCCCAGCACGTGCCCCCGGGCGACGGCGGCATCGCCCTCGGCCAGGCCTGGGTGGCGCGGGAAGAACTCCGCCGAGGGCTGCTGTGAGCAAACTGAGCGCCACCCCGGCCAGCGTGCGCCGGCTGGAGGACGTCCCCAACGTGGGCAAGGCCGTCGCCGACATTCTGGGCCGGATCGGCATCCACGCCCCGGCCCAGCTCGCCGGGCGCGACCCGTTCGAGCTCTACGCCGAATTCAACGCCGTCAGCGGCATCTGCAACGACCCCTGCCTGCTCGATACCTTCATCGCCGCCACCCGTTTCATGGGCGGTGAGCCGGCCCGGCCGTGGTGGGCCTACACCGCCGAGCGCAAGGCGCGCCTTGGCGGCGGCGACTGAAACCCGAGGACTGAAACCATGTGCCTCGCCATCCCGACCCGCGTGGTCGAACTCCTTCCCGACAGCCAGGCCGTCGTCGATCTCGGCGGCGTGCGCAAGACGATCTCGCTGGAGCTCGTCGACGGCGTGGTCGTGGGCGACTACGTGATCGTCCACGTGGGCTACGCGCTCACCCGGCTCGACCCGGAAGAAGCCGAGCAGACCCTCGCGCTGATGGCCCAGGCCGGCATCGACGTGGGGGCCGAAGCCGCATGAAGTACGTAGATGAGTTCCGCGACGGCGACGTGGCCCGCGGCCTCGCCGCCGCCATCGCCCGCGAGGTCGAGCCCGGCCGGCGCTACGCCTTCATGGAGTTCTGCGGCGGCCACACCCACGCCATCTCCCGCTACGGCGTGGCCGACCTGCTGCCGCCTGAGGTGCGCATGATCCACGGCCCCGGCTGCCCGGTGTGCGTGCTGCCCATCGGCCGCATCGATCAGGCGATCCAGCTGGCCCTCGCCGAAGGCGTCACCGTGTGCACCTACGGCGACACCCTGCGCGTGCCGGCGTCCGAAGGGCTCTCGATGCTCCGCGCCCGGGCCCGCGGCGCCGACATCCGGATGATCTACTCCGCCGCCGACGCACTGGCGCTGGCCCAAAAGGAGCCCAATCGCCAGGTGGTGTTCTTCGCCATCGGCTTCGAGACCACCACCCCGCCCACCGCGCTGGTGATCCGCCAGGCGGCCCAGCTCGGGCTCACCAACTTCTCGGTGCTCAGCTGCCACGTGCTTACCCCGTCGGCGATCACCGCCATCCTCGAATCCCCCGAGGTGCGCGAGCTGGGCACGGTGCCGCTGGATGGCTTCATCGGCCCCGCCCACGTGAGCACCATCATCGGCAGCCGGCCCTACGCCCACTTCGCCGAGGAATACCGCAAGCCGGTGGTGATCGCCGGCTTCGAGCCGCTGGACGTGATGCAGGCCATCCGCATGCTGGTGCGCCAGGTGAACGAAGGCCGCGCCGAGGTGGAGAACGAATTCACCCGCGCCGTCACCGAGGACGGCAATCTCAAGGCCCAGGCGCTGGTGTCGGAGGTCTTCGAGCTGCGCCAGGCCTTCGAATGGCGCGGGCTGGGGATGGTGCCGTACTCGGCCCTGCGCATCCGCGAGCGCTTCGCTGCCTTCGATGCCGAGGCCCGCTTCGGCCTCGTCTACCAGCCGGTGCGGGATCACAAATCCTGCGAATGCGGGGCGATCCTGCGCGGAGTCAAGACGCCCCTCGACTGCAAGCTCTTCGGCACGGTGTGCACCCCCGAGACGCCGATGGGCTCGTGCATGGTGTCGTCCGAAGGTGCCTGCGCCGCCCACTACACCTACGGGCGCTTCCGCGACATTCCGGTGGTGGCGGGCTGACCCGTCGTGACCTTGAATCCCTGTATTCACTTCGGCTCTGAAGATGACGAACGTCGCCTCCGCGCGGCGCGCTGGCATCATCCCGGGGCTCAACCTTGCTCAAACCCTGCCGATACACGCCGGATACGGCCCGTATCGAGGCCGGCAAGGAGACTTGAAGTGAATCTGTTCAGCAAGCTGCGCGCCGCGCCGCAGCCGGGCGTGCGCACCCTGCAGTGCCGCGCCGCCGATGTGGCATCGACCCTTGCAACGGTCGCCATCCAGCCCACCTTCATCAGCGCTTACGTCTCGCCCCACGTGGATATCGAGCCCGTCGCCCGGGCCGTGACCGGGCGCTTTCCCGGCGTGCCGGTGATGCTGTGCTCTACCGCAGGCGAACTGTGCAGCCAGGATCAGACCCTCTACTGCGCCACCGGCAACAGCTGGGATCGGGTAGTCATCCAGTGCTTCGACGCGTCGCTGATCGCCCGCGCCCAGGTGGTCGCCGTGCCGCTGGGCAGCGAAGACCTGCGCCGCGGCCAGCGCGACATGCCGGTGCGCGACCGGGTTGCCGCGCTCGCCAAGCGCATCCGCGACGTGCGGGTGGACATCGACATCGACCACCGCGACACTTTCGCCCACATCCTGTTCGATGGCCTGTCGGCGTCCGAATCGTTCTTCATGGAGGCGCTCGACGAATCCGGGCGTTTCCCGTGCCTGTTCGTGGGCGGCTCGGCCGGCGGCAAGTTCGATTTCAAGAACACCTGGATCCACGACGGCACCCGCAAGCTCGAGAACCACGCCCTGATCGCCTTCCTCAAGGTGGCGAAGGGCACGCGCTTCGGCGTGCTCAAGAGCCACAACTTCGAGCCCGACGGCGCCCGCTTCCCGGTGATCGGCGCGTCGCTGGAGCAGCGCTACGTGAGCCAGGTGATCGCCGAGGACGGCAGCATCGTGTCCTTCATCGACGCCCTGTGCCGGCACTTCCGCTGCCAGCCCCAGGCGCTCGAGAGCAAGCTGGCCGACTACTCCTTCGCGATCAAGGTCGGGGAGGAGCTGTTCGTCCGATCGGTGGTGAACGTCAATCTCGACGCCGGACGGGTCAATTTCTACTGCGACATCTCGCCGGGTGAAGACCTGCTGCTGGTCCGCCGCACCAGCCTCGCCCAGGCCACCGACCGGGATTTCAAGGACTTCATGAGCGGCAAGCCGGGCCTGCCGGTGGCCGGCATCCTCAACGACTGCATCCTGCGCCGGCTCAACAACGACAAGGAGCTCGCCCGCCTCGGCGACGTGCTGCCCGGCGGCCAGATGGCCGGTTTCTCCACCTTTGGCGAGATCCTCGGCCTCAACCTCAACCAGACCCTCACCGCGGTGTTTTTCTTCCGGGTGCCGGAGGGCACGCCGTTCCGCGACGAGTTCGTGGATAACTTCGTCGCCCATTACGGCGAGTTCAAGGCCTTCTTCCTGCGCCGCCAGAGCAACAAGTTTGCCGGCCTGTCGCGGGTGATCGTCCGCCAGATCTGCGATTACCAGTCGGAGCACTTCGACAGCCAGTTCGACCCCACCGGCCTGGATGACAGCATCACCCAGGTGGTGCGCGGCCTCAACAGCCTGGGCCAGACACTCCAGTCGTCGTGGGCGCTGCGCAACGACACCGCGCGTCAGCTCGAAGCCTGCGCCGGCGACCTCTACGCCTCGGTGGGCGAGCTGGGTGGCCACATCGACGAGCAGGGACGGGTCGTCCACGACGCCGGCACGATGGTCACCCACCTCACCAACCAGGCCGCCGGTGCCGCCGACAGCGCCCGCCAGCTCGCGCTGGCCAGCGGTCGCATCCAGGGCGTGGTCGAGGTGATCCAGCAGATCGCCGACCAGACCAACCTGCTCGCCCTCAATGCCGCCATCGAGGCGGCCCGGGCCGGCGAGGCCGGACGCGGCTTTGCGGTGGTGGCCGACGAGGTGCGCAAGCTCGCCGAGAAATCCCGCACCAGCGCCGGCGAGATCGGCGCCGACATCTCGTCGCTGGCCAGCGAGATCGGCCGCGTGGCCCAGGAGATCGAACGCCAGTCCGGCGACGTGTCGCGCCTGTCGTCGCTCCTCACCGACATCGAGACCATCAGCAGCCAGACCGCCGGCAACGCCGACCACACCCGGACGGTGGCCGACACCCTCAAACACCTCACCGAGAACCAGCTGTCCCAGGCCTGATCCGCTCCGGCGCGTGCACGCGTGCCGGGCCGGCCGGGCCTCCGACCGAAACCGACACGCGCGTGATGAAAAATACCCCCACTCTCACCCGCTGCGCGGGATCGCTGCCCCCCGAGGGGGCGCTTTTTCATCTTGGGGCGGCCCGGCGATGAAAAAAAACTACGTCCGACCCCTCGACCTGCGCCACGGCAGCGTCGATCTCTCCCACGGCGGCGGTGGCCGCGCGATGGTCCAGCTCATCTCCGACGTCTTCGGCAAGGCCTTCGACAACGAATGGCTGCGCCAGGGCGACGACGGCGCCGTGCTGCCGGCCCCCGGCCCCGGCGAGCGGCTGGTGGTCGCCACCGATGCCCACGTGGTTTCGCCGCTGTTCTTTCCCGGCGGCGACATCGGCTGTCTGGCGGTGCACGGCACCGTCAATGATGTGGCGGTGATGGGCGCCCGGCCGCTGTATCTCGCCGCCAGCTTCATCCTCGAAGAAGGCTTTCCCCTTGCCGATCTTGCCCGCATCGTCGCCAGCATGGCCGCTGCAGCCCGCGAGGCCGGCGTGCCGGTGGTCACCGGCGACACCAAGGTCGTCGAGAAGGGCAAGGGCGACGGGGTGTTCATCACCACCACCGGCATCGGCGCGCTGCCGGTTGGCCGCCAGCTCTCCGGCGCCAACGCCCGGGCCGGCGATGCGGTGATCGTCTCCGGCACCCTCGGCGACCACGGCATGGCCATCATGGCCCAGCGTGAGAACCTCGCCTTCGATTCCGAAATCCGCTCCGACACCGCCGCGCTGCACGGCCTCGCCGCCGTGGCGATGGCCGCTGCGCCGGGTCTGCGCCTGCTGCGCGACCCGACCCGCGGCGGGCTGGCGGCAACCCTCAACGAGATCGCCCAGCAGTCCGGCGTCGGCATCGTGCTCGACGAGGCGGCGATTCCGGTCGATCCGCAGGTGGCCGCCGCCTGCGAGTTCCTCGGCCTCGACCCCCTCAACATCGCCAACGAGGGCAAGCTGATCGCCGTGTGCCCGGCCGCTGAAGCCGACGCGCTGGTCGCCGCGCTGCGCGCCCATCCCCTCGGCGCCCGCGCCGCCCGGGTGGGCGAGGTGATCACCGACGACCACCGCTTCGTGCAGATGAAGACCGCCTTCGGCGGCCGCCGCATGGTGGATTGGCTCGCCGGCGAGCAGCTTCCGCGCATCTGCTGACCAGTCCGTCAGCTACAGTTCGGGTGGCGCCGCCACCCGGCTGCGAGCCGTCCACCCTCCCGGAGAACCGACCATGTTCATCGCCATGAACCGCTTCCGCATCGCCCCCGGCCGCGAGGCCGAATTCATCGAGATCTGGAAAAAGCGCGAATCCCACCTGGACGAAGTGCCTGGCTTCCAGTCCTTCAACCTGCTGCAGGGGCCGACCACGAACGAATTCACCCTGTTCGCCAGCCACTCGGTGTGGGAATCCGCCGCCGCCTTCGAGGCCTGGACGCGCTCCGAGGCCTTCCGCAAGGCCCACGCCGGCGCCGGCAGCAGCCGCGACATCTACCTCGGCCCACCGCAGTTCGAGGGCTTCGAAGCCGTGCTCTGAGCCAGATGCGCATCCTCGTCCTCACCCACAGCTTCAACAGCCTCACCCAGCGCCTCTTCGACGCGCTGGTGGCGGACGGCCACGACCTCTCGGTGGAGTTCGATATCGCCGATTCGGTCACCGAAGAGGCCGTCGCGCTGTTCCAGCCGGATCTGCTGCTGGCGCCCTTCCTCAAGCGGGCGATCCCCGAATCCGTGTGGTCGCGCCTGCCGTGCCTGATCGTGCATCCGGGCATCGTCGGCGACCGTGGCCCGTCGGCCCTCGACTGGGCGATCCAGCGGGGCGAGGCCGAGTGGGGCGCGACCGTGCTGCAGGCCGAAGCCGAAATGGACGCCGGCCCGGTGTGGGCGAGCCGCGTCTTCCCGATGCGCGCCGCGCCCAAGGCCAGCCTTTATCGCAACGAGGTGACCGACGCCGCCCTCGCCGCGGTGCGCGAGGCCATCGCCCGATTCGACGAGTGGCGCGCCGGCCGCTGGCAGCCGCAACGCCCACAGCCCGACGACCCCGCCGTGCGCGGCACGCTCCAGCCGCTGATGCGCCAGGCGGATCGCGCCATCGACTGGGCCGGCGACGACACCGCGACGATCCTCGCCCGCATCCGCGCCGCCGACGGCTTTCCCGGCGTCGCCGACGCGCTGTTCGGCCAGCCCTGCCACCTCTTCGATGCCCACCCGGCGGCGTTTGAACCCGGTGCCACGCCCGGCCAGCTCATCGCCCGCCGCGACGGCGCCGTGCTTCGCGCCACCCGCGACGGCGCGGTGTGGATCGGCCACGTGAAGCGGCCGGGTGGCGTCAAGCTGCCCGCCAGCGTGGCCTTCGCCGCCGAGGCCGCCGGCCTGCCCGACCGCCCGGCGCCGCTGATGCGCGACGCCGCCGACTGGGGCGAGCTGCGCTACCGCGAGGAGGGCGCCGTCGGCATGCTGTCCTTCGACTTCTACAACGGCGCGATGGCCACCGACCAGTGCCGGCGCCTCATCGACGCCATCGCCTTTGCCCGCACCCGGCCCACCCGCGTGCTGGTGCTGGAGGGCGGGGCGGACTTCTGGTCCAACGGCATCCACCTCAACCGCATCGAGGCCGGCGGCTCGGCGGCGGACGAATCCTGGGCCAACATCAACGCCATCGACGACGTGTGCCTCGCCATCCTGCAGCTTAGCGATCGTCTCACCGTGGCTGCGCTGCGCGGTAACGCCGGCGCCGGCGGGTGCTTTCTGGCGCTGGCGGCCGACCACGTGTGGGCGCGCGAGGGCGTGATCCTCAACCCCCACTACAAGAACATGGGCAACCTGTACGGATCGGAGTACTGGACCTACCTGCTGCCCGGCCGGGTGGGCGACGCCGCGGCCCGGGCGATCATGGCCGAACGCCTGCCCCTGGGCGCCACCCGAGCAGCCCGGACGGGCCTGATCGACGCCGCCTTCGGCGCCGACCGCCCGGCCTTCGAGGCCGAGGTGCTCGCCCGCGCCCGGGCGCTCGCCGAAGCGCCGGACTACCCCGCGCAGCTCGCCGCCAGGCAGGCCCGCCGCGCGGCTGACGAAGCCGTCAAACCCCTCTCCGCCTACCGGGATGAAGAGCTCGCCCGGATGCACCGCAACTTCTATGGCTTCGACCCCAGCTACCACGGGGCGCGCTACCATTTCGTGATGAAGAGCCCCCAGTCCTGGACGCCGCGCCACCTCGCCCGGCACCGCGACCGCGCCGGGGCCAGCCCAGCCAAGCGATGAACAACCCGATCAAACCTGCCGCCCGATTGCCGTCCGTGCTGGTGGTGGACGACGAAGTCCGCTCCCAGGAAGCCCTGCGCCGCACCCTCGACGAAGAGTTCGAGGTGTTCACCGCGTCCTCCGCCGAAGATGCCTGGAAGATCCTCGAGCGCGAGACGGTGCAGGTGCTGCTGTGCGACCAGCGCATGCCCGGCGAGTCCGGCGTGTCCTTCCTCAAGCGGGTGCGCGAGCAATGGCCCGACGTGGTGCGCATCATCATCTCGGGCTACACCGACTCGGAAGACATCATCGCCGGCATCAACGACGCGGGCATCTACCAGTACCTGCTCAAGCCCTGGCAGCCCGACAACCTGCTGATGGCCATGCGCAACGCCGCCGAGCTGCACCGCCTGCAGGCCGAGAACCAGCGCCTGAGCCTGGAGCTGCGCACCACCGGCCCGGTGCTCAAGAAGCGCGTCGAGATGAAGTACGAGCGGGTCAAGCGCGAGTTCGGTCTCGACGGCCTCACCCGCGCGCCCGACAGCCCACTTAACCCGGTGTGCGACCTCATCGCCCAGGTCGCGCCGTTTGACCTCTCCGTGCTCATCTCCGGCGAATCCGGCACCGGCAAGGAGATGATCGCCCGCGCCATCCACTACCGCAGCCGCCGCGCCGACAAGGCCTTCGTGGTGGAAAACTGTGGCGCGCTGCCCGACGAGCTGCTGGAGGCCGAGCTGTTCGGCTACAAGCGCGGCGCCTTCACCGGCGCCTATGAAGACCGCACCGGCCTGTTCCAGCAGGCCGACGGTGGCACGCTGTTCCTCGACGAGATCGGCGAAACCTCGCCGGCCTTCCAGGTCAAGCTGCTGCGCGTGCTGCAGGAGGGCGAGTTCCGCCCTCTGGGCAGCCCGCGCCCGATGACGGTGGACGTGCGCGTCATCGCCGCCACCAACCGCGATCTGGAAACCGAGGTGCGCGAAGGCCGCTTCCGGGAGGATCTGTACTACCGCCTCGCCATCGTGCCCATCCACGTGCCGCCCCTGCGCGAGCGCCCGATGGACATCCCGCTGCTCGCCGAGCGCCTGCTCGAGGCCAGCCGCCGCGCGCTGGGCAAGGACACCGAAGGCTTTACCGCCGAAGCCCTGGCCTGCCTGTCGGCCTACCGCTGGCCGGGCAACGTACGCGAGCTGCAGAACGCCATCCTGCGCATGCTGGCGCTGGCCACCGAGCCGTGCCTGGGCGTCCACCTGCTGGCGCCGCGGGTGCTCCAGGCCGGCGCCGACGGCCGCCCCGATGGCCCTGTGGACGAGCTCGCCGCGGTGGGCTTCTCCGGCACCCTGCAGGAGCGCGTCGATGCGCTGGAAGCCCGCGTGCTCAAGGAGACTTTGATCCGCCTGCGCTGGAACAAGACCCGCGCCGCCAACGAGCTGGGTCTGTCCCGCGTGGGCCTGCGCGCCAAGCTGGCCCGCTTCGGGCTCGACGGCGGCAAGGGGGGCGACGACGAATGAACCTCCTGTGGCTCCAGTCCGGCGGCTGCGGCGGCTGCACCATGTCGCTGCTGTGCTCCGGTGCGCGGGACGTGCTGGGGCTGCTGTCGTCGGCCGGCATCAACCTCGCCTGGCATCCGTCACTCTCCGAAGCCTCGGGCGACGAGGTGCGAGCGTTGCTGGCCGATTTCGAATCCGGCGCCAAGCCACTGGATCTGCTGTGCGTCGAAGGTTCGCTGCTTACTGGCCCCAACGGCAGCGGGCGCTTCCACATGCTGGCGGGCACCGGCCGGCCGATGATCGACTGGGTGAAGCGCCTCGCCGCCCGCGCCCGCTACACCCTGGGCGTGGGCACCTGCGCGGCCTACGGCGGCATCACCGCGGCGGGCAACAACCCGGCTGGCGCCATCGGCCTTCAGTACGACGGCGAGCACCACGGCGGGCTGCTCGGCGCCGACTACCGCTCGGCCGCGGGCCTGCCGGTGATCAACGTGGCCGGCTGCCCGACCCACCCGGACTGGGTCACCGACACCCTGCTGGCCCTCGCCCTCGGGCAGTTCGGCGAGGCCGATCTCGACGCCCTCGGCCGGCCGCGCTTCTACGCCGACCAGCTGGTGCACCACGGCTGCAACCGCAACGAGTTCTACGAGTTCAAGGCCAGCGCCGAAAAGCCCGGCGACCTGGGCTGCATGATGGAGCACCTGGGCTGCAAGGGCACCCAGGCCCACGCCGACTGCAACACCCGGCCGTGGAACGGCGCCGGCTCGTGCACCAACGGCGGCTATCCGTGCATCAGCTGCACCGAGCCGGGCTTCGAATCGCCGGGCCACGCCTTCGACCGCACGCCCAAGGTGGCCGGGATCCCCATCGGGCTGCCTTCCGACATGCCCAAGGCGTGGTTCGTGGCGCTGGCGGCGCTGTCCAAGTCGGCCACCCCGGCGCGGGTGCGCCAGAACGCCGTGGTCGAGACGCCGGTGCTCGCGCCGGCCATTCGCAAGACGGGGCTGAAGTGAACGACGCCCCCCGACGCCCCTGGGGTGCGGAGGCCCGGCTTTGGATGCCCGGGCCGTTCGGCAGGCATGGCGCAGTGCGCCATGAATTCCCTGCCTCACCCCCCCACTTGGGGGCGGGCCAGCCGCTTCGGGGCGGCCGTGCGCGGCCGGCCCCGGTGGCGCTCAGGCAACGGGAGTACTGAATTGAATCGTGTGGTGGTGGGGCCCTTCAACCGCGTCGAGGGCGACCTGGAGGTGAGCCTCGATTTCGAGGGTGGCCGGGTGGCTGCGGCCTACGTCAATTCGCCGCTCTTCCGCGGCTTCGAGCAGATCCTGATCGGCCGCGAGCCGATGGACGCGCTGGCCATCGTGCCGCGCATCTGCGGCATCTGCTCGGTATCCCAGTCGGCGGCGGCGGCGGCGGCGCTGGCCGATCTGGCCGGCGTGCGGCCCACGCCCAACGGCCAGCGGGTGAGCAACCTGATTCTGGCGGCCGAGAACCTGGCCGACCACTTCACCCACTTCTACCTCTTCTTCATGCCGGACTTCGCCCGGGACGCCTACCGGGGCCGGCCGTGGTTCGACGCCGCGGCGACGCGCTTCAAGGCCACCACCGGCAGCGCCACCGCCGATGCCCTGCCGGCCCGGGCGGCCTTCCTGCAGATCATGGGCAGCCTGGCCGGCAAGTGGCCCCACAGCATGACGCTGCAGCCCGGCGGCGTGGCCCGGGCGCCCCAGACCGCCGAGCGGCTGCGGGTCTTCGCGGCACTGCGGGAGTTCCGCGCGTGGCTGGAGCGGCGGCTGTTCGGCGACCGCCTGGAGGCTATTGCCGGCATCGACTCGGTCGCGGCCCTGCGCCGCTGGATGGACGCGCGGCCGGCCACGGCCAGCGACTTCCGGCTGTTCCTGGCGATCGCCGACGACCTGCAGCTCGCCCGCATCGGCCGTGCGACGGACCGCTTCCTCAGCCACGGCGCCTATCCCAAGGACGCCGGCTGGCTCTTCCCCCGCGGCGTGCTCGACCTGCCGGCCGGCGCCCTGCAGCCCTTCGAGCCGGCGGATGTGGTCGAGGACGTCTCTCACGCCTGGCTGGAGGCCGACGTGCCGCGCCATCCCTCCGAGGGCGACACCCGGCCGGTGGAGCACAAGGACGGCGCCTACACCTGGTGCAAGGCGCCGCGCTGGCAGGGTCAGGTGGCCGAATGCGGCGCGCTGGCCCGCCAGGTGGTGGCCGGCCACCCGCTGATCCGCGAGCTGGTGATGGAGCACGGCGGCAACGTGGCGAGCCGGGTCATCGCCCGGCTGCTGGAGTTGGCGCTGGTGGTGCCGGCGATGGAACAGTGGCTGAAGGCCCTCGACGACGGGCCGTTCTGCGCGCAGACGATGCTCCCCACCGATGGCCGCGGCTGTGGGCTGGTGGAGGCCGCCCGGGGCGCGCTGGGGCACTGGCTCACCGTGCGCGGCGGCCACATCGTGCGCTACCAGATCATCGCGCCCACCACCTGGAACTTCTCCCCCCGAGATGCCGCCGGCACGCCCGGCGCCCTGGAGCAGGCCCTGGTCGGCCTGCCGGAAGCCGAGCCGCTGCTGGTGCAGCACGTGGTGCGGAGTTTCGATCCTTGCATGGTGTGCACGGTGCATTGATTTTTTTTCAATAAAAATCAATGACTTATTTTGATGTGTTCGGAATTTGTGCGGAATCTGTTCGTAACTCACCGACAGTAATCCACTCGTCGCCACGTACGTCTCGGTACAGCGCGGTCATGTCGGCGCTCTTGTGGCCAGCCAGTGCCTGGGCGTTGATGCCCTGTTCCGCATAGAGGCGCAGCGCCAGGCTGCGAATCTCGTGGAAGCTGGGCGGGGTCTTCCCTGGAACGGTGATCTGCACCGCATCGCGGGCTTTGGCGAACATCTGTGAGATGGTGTGTTCGCGCACCTTCGCGCCGGGCTTGGCTTTCCCTGCGTGTGCGGTGTGGTGGATCATGTGCCGGCTCAGGATGTTGTCACGGCACCGTCCGATCACGTCGGCTACGGTCCAGCCCAAGGCGTTCAAGCGTAGGCTGGTGGGGATGGCAATCTTCACTCCGTGCTTGATGACTTTCTTGGGGATCACGTACAGCTGGCCGTCCCGTTCTTGGGAAAACAGCATGGAGGCGATGTCCTCGCGGCGCTGGGCGGTGACTAGCGCGAGCTCGTAGGACCGAACGGCCCATGCCGGCTGGTTTTCCTGCGCCCATTTGTGGATCGTTTTGAAAGCATCGAGGGAGAGCCGGCCGCGTTTTGTGGTCACCCTCTCGGATCGGGTCGATTGCACGGGGTTGCTGGAGATCCAGCCCTCGCTGATCGCTTCGCGGAAAATATCCAGAAGCAGCGAGCGGGTGGCTTGCTGCATGCGTGGTGTGCCCGACAGCGTGGCGAGGTGCTCGGCAATGACCCGCGTTGTGATGGCCTCCATCCGGTGCTCGCCCATGGCCTTGCTGATCTTTGCGACGCGCTGACGAATGACCGCGCGTGTTGAGTTGGCGATATCTCGCTTGGCCACGATGGCTTTGTAGGCTTCCAGCCAATCTGCAAGCGTGTCGGGCTTCCCTTGTACGGTGTGCAGCAGTCGGTTTTGGGTGAGCTTTCCTGCGACGTGCAGCATTACCTCTGTTACCTGGGCAATCGCATCGTCCAGGGAGATTCGGCCGAGGGTAAAGACGCCGCCGGCCGGCGGCGCAGTTTCGAGGTGCGGCAGCGCGTCTGCAGGCGGCTCCCACGTGTAGTAGCCCGGCCTCGGCTCGCGGAGGCCGCGAGGCCAGCCACGCCGGGCCCGGATGCGAGGTCTAGCGGCCATACAAGAATTTCTCCAGATCAATGCCGCCAGCCCCGGTGCTGGGGCTGGCGCCCGAGGCGGAATACTCGGCGTTAGAGGGTACGCGCCATTCTCGCCCTTCACGGCGGGCGCCAGGGATACGGCCGTCCCGGCACCAGCGGCGCAGGGTGGAGATCGGCTTCGGCGGGTCGTGGCGAGCTTCTGACCAAGTGGTGACAGGGATGAGCTTTACGGGCTGGGTCGCGGGTGTGCTGCCCTTGATTCGGTCGAGAAGTTTCATGCTGCTCTCCGGTATGTCTTTTTGATGTCGGATTGAATGCTGTATCCGCGCCGCCGCAGGACGTTGGCAAGCCGTGCGCGGTCGGTGTGGCTGTGGGAGGCCTGCCCGAGCAGCCCGAAATAGCTGTTGCCAACCTCCAGCAGCTGGCCAGTGGGGGTGTGCTCGATGCGTTGAAGTGCGTGGGCAACCGTTCGGCGCCGGGTGGTTCGGCGCCACGGCTTGATGACGTGGCCGACGAAATCCACGCCGCGCTCGATGGGCTGCAGGATGGTTTTTCGGTGGTTGAGCTGCACGCCGAGCTGCCCGATCAGGAGGCCGTGGACGTTGGCCAGTGCCTGGGCCAGCCATGCCGGCGACTCGTGCAGGAAAATGAAGTCATCCACGTAGCGGATGTAGTGTCTGGCGCGCAGGACGTGCTTCGCATGCTGGTCGAGCACGTCGAGATACGCGTTCGCAAAGAACTGGCTGCTCAGGTTGCCGATGGGCAGCCCGAGGTGTGCCGGCTGCTCGGCCAGCCGCTTGTGTTTCGGCACGCGCTGCAGCAGCGCCGGATTGCCGCGGTACTCGAAGTTCTCGCGGGGGTCGTGAAAGAGGATCTGTCTGGCCAGCGCCAGCCACCACGGTTCGGCGATGTGGTGGGCGAGCAGCTCGGAGAGGATCGGCTTGCTGATGCTGACAAAGAAGTTCGCGATGTCGCATTTCAGATAGAAGCCGGGCCGGCTCCAGTTCTGCGTCTGGCTGCGGATCATCGCCTCGAGGCGGCGGGCGCCGTAGAGCGTGCCGCGGCCGGGAATGCAGGCGCAGCTGTCGGCGATGAAGCGGGCGTGAATGGCTGGGGCGATGTGGTTGTAGAGCAGGTGGTGGACGATCCGGTCCCGGAAGTCCGCCGCCCACACCTCACGCGGGCGCGGGTGGGTGACGACAAAGCAGATCGAGCGGCCGGGTGTGTAGACGTCTGCACATAGATCGTCGTACAGCGTGGCCAGGTTGTGTTCGAGGTCGATCTCGAAGCGCAGGGCGCTCTCGCTGCTGCGCTTGGCGCGCCGGCAGTCGAAGTAGGCCTGCACCAGATCGGAAAAAGTGGGGCCAGCATGGCCGGGGGTCAAATCTGCGGACGGCGCGGACGCGGCCCTTGTAGCCCTTGTCGTTGTTGTTCTGGTTGCCATTGTCGAAGTTCTGATTCCAGGCGTTGGAGGCGTTGCCGGCGTACTGCGCCGATGAGTCGCGCGATCTACGTCGCCCGGTCGATTGCTCGGACGGGAAACTGCACCGGACCGATGCCGGCCGGGGCCGGGGGTATCCGTGGTGTGCATGGCGGTGGCCGGGATGGCCAGCGGCGCGACCAGATTTAATAACCGCACGGGCGTGGTCGCCATGACGATCACGCAGCAGGCGGTGCGGAGTGCTTGCGCCACCCGGTGGCCTGCTTGCCGATCGCGTCGGTGAGTTCGATCGCGCGGGCGTACTGGCCGGTGCTGATGAGCCGCAGGTCGCGCGACAGGCGCAGGAGCAGTTCCACCACCTGCATGCGCTCCAGGAGCTGCTGCAGGTGCGGGGCCTTGTCCCGGGCGCTGTTGGCGCGATAGATGAGCACGACGAGATCCATGCTCTCCTCGGCCAGCCGTTTGCCCAGCGTTGCCTTGTGGGCGCGCGGCATGTTGGCGGTCATCGGCGTGACGACGGTGAGCAGGTCGTACGTCGTCTTGTAGATGGGTAGCGCAGTGGTGATGGCCATGCTGGCGAAAAAATCGTAAAGCCGGGCTGCGCCCGGCTAAAGGGTTGAAGGGGTCAATCGATCATGAATCTGCGGACGGCGCGGACGCGGCCCTTGTAGCCCTTGTCGTTGCTGAGCTGGTTGCCATTGGCGAAGTACTGATTCCAGGCGTCGGAGGCGTAGCCGGCGTACTGCGTGCTGGTCCAGTACCAGCCGTCAAGGTTGAAGACCTCCGAGGCGTTCAGGTAGGCGAGGCGCAGCTCATGGCGGGCGGGGAGATACCAGTCGTTGAAGCCATTGCAGGTGAGGCTGAGTGAAAGGCATGCCGCCGGAAAGCGCTTCTGGGTGGACTTGGCGTAGTCGCGGATCGCGAGGCTGTTGCTCAGGCCGTCGCGGTCGTTGATGGCGCCCGAAATCATCTTGTCGTCTTCGCCCCACTCGGTGTCGCTGCCTTCGGTGTCGATCGGGGAGATGATGAGGTGATAGTGGTGGCCCCACTCGCTACGCATGATCCCGGCGTAGATGCCACCCTGCTCGGGCCACATTGCGCCAAGGGCCGGGGGCATGCTGGCCTTGGTGGGGGTGTCGGTGCCGACCTCGGCCGGCGCCGTCAGTTTCTCGAAAAGCGCCTTGGCAAGGGTGGCCGGGCTCAGGGCGCCGGCCAGCTGCTCGGGGTGAATCTCAACGTGTGCGGTAATGGTGTTCATGCGGATCTCCGAAATTTTGCGAAGCCGGGCTGCGCCCGGCTAAAGGGGTAAAGGGCTCAATCGATCAGGAATCTGCGGACGGCGCGGACGCGGCCCTTGTAGCCCTTGCCGCTGCCGCTCTGGTCGCCACTGCCGAAGTTCTGAAGCCAGGCGTTGGAGGCGTAGCCGGCGTACTGCGTGCTGCTCCA
>NZ_CALAYQ010000189.1:0-37114 GCF_937894855.1 uncultured Zoogloea sp. | reverse complement strand
CGGTGTTCCAGACCTTGGACTTGTCCTTGATCTGGGTGTGCTTGGCGCGCTCGGCCACTTCGAGGATCTTCTCGACGCCTTCCTTCAGCATGTCGGCGAAACGGAACACGCCGGCGTGCTTCTGCATGGTGCGCTGCATGTCCAGACGCACGTCGTTCACTTCGACGCCGTTCGTCTGGGTTTCGAGGCGGGCGATACGCGCCAGGGAGACATCGGCAGCGTCATCCGGCAGCGGCTTGAGCGTGAGCTGGCCGGACTTGAAGTCGGCAACCACGGTTTCGCCGGCGGACTTGCCGAACACCAGCAGATCGAGCAGCGAGTTGGTGCCCAGACGGTTGGCGCCGTGCACCGACGCGCAGGCACATTCGCCGGCGGCGTAGAAGCCGGAAACCGGCACGTTCGGGTTGCCATCCTTCGGAACGATGACCTGACCCTTGTAGTTGGTCGGAATACCGCCCATCTGGTAGTGGCAGGTCGGCACGACCGGGATCGGGGCCTTGATCGGATCGACGCCAGCAAACTGGATCGAGATTTCACGAATGCCGGGCAGGCGCTTCATGATGGTCTCGGGGGACAGGTGGGTGATGTCGAGGAGCACGTGATCCTTCTCGGAACCACAGCCACGGCCTTCGTTGATCTCGGTGACCATCGAACGCGACACGACGTCACGGGAGGCCAGATCCTTCAGGTTCGGGGCATAGCGCTCCATGAAGCGCTCGCCGGCGGCGTTACGCAGGATGCCGCCTTCGCCACGCACCCCTTCGGTGATCAGCACACCAGCGCCGGCCACGCCCGTCGGGTGGAACTGCCAGAACTCCATGTCTTCCAGCGGAATGCCGGCACGAGCCGCCATACCGACACCGTCACCGGTGTTGATGAAGGCATTGGTGGAACTGTAGTAGATACGACCGGCACCGCCGGTGGCGAAGATGGTCGCCTTGGCGTGGAAGATCGAAACCTCACCGGTTTCCATTTCCATGGCGGTCACACCCAGCACATCGCCATCGGCGTTGCGGATCAGGTCCATCGCCATCCATTCGACGAAGAACTGGGTGTTGGCGCGCACGTTGCGCTGATAAAGCGCGTGCAGCATCGCGTGACCGGTACGGTCGGCCGCGGCACAGGAGCGGGACACCGGGGTCTGGCCGTAATTCTGCGAGTGCCCGCCGAACGGACGCTGGTAGATCTTGCCGTTGTCGGTACGGTCGAACGGCATGCCGTAGTGTTCGAGTTCGACGACGACTTCGTTGGCCTTCTTGACCATGAACTCGATCGCGTCCTGGTCACCCAGCCAGTCCGACCCCTTGACGGTGTCGTACATGTGCCAGTGCCAGTTGTCTTCGGTCGAGTTGCCCAGGGAAGCGGCAACACCGCCCTGCGCGGCAACAGTGTGGGAGCGGGTCGGGAAGACCTTGGTCAGGACGGCCGTCTTGAGGCCGGCTTCGGAGAGCTGGAGCGCCGCCCGCAGGCCGGCGCCACCGGCACCGACGATAACCGCGTCAAAAGTATGCTTAGCGACTTTCACTTACAGCCTCCAGAGAATCTGAGCAGCCCAGCCGGCGTAGCCGATGAGCGCGAGGGCAACGATCGAATGCAGGGTAAGACGGATACCCGTGGGCTTGATGTAGTCCATGAAGATGTCACGCACGCCGATCCAGGCGTGGAAGAACAGCGACATGAAGAACAGGAAGGTCGCGAACTTCATGAAGCCGCCGCTGAAGACACCGCGCCAGCTCTCGTAGGAGCCATCAGGCATGGTCAGGACGCAAATTGCAATAATGACGGTATAGAGTGCCATCACGACAGCCGTGACGCGCTGGGCGAGCCAGTCGCGGAAACCGTAGTGGGCACCAACAATGACAGGCTTTACCATAGCTTGGTCACCAGAAGGGCAGTGAGAACGAGACTGACGATCAGCACCATGCGGGCGCTCTTGACCGAAGATTCCTTGTCGACGCCGACGTGCAAGTCAAGCAGCAGGAAACGGATGCCGGCACAGAAGTGGTGCAGGTACGCCCACACCAGGCCACTCAGGATGAGTTTGACAAAAGGATTCCCGACAATCTTGGCGAATTCAGCATAGGATTCCGGAGAGCCCACGCTGGCGCCGAAGAGCGCAAGCAGCACCGGCAGCATGAGGAACAGACCAGCGCCGCTCACCCGATGCAGAATCGAGACCTTCCCGGCAAGCGGGAGCCTGATCTCGTTCAGCGCCAGATGCTTCGGGCGCTGTTTCTTCAAAATCACCTCTGTCATAAGATTTCCCTCTAACAATAGCAACTCGCAAGTCGCTCATTTCCCACACAAACAAAATTATAAGTATATACCCTTACCATCAACTGACAGGCCGGGCCCTCCCATCAATTCAAAACCGTCAATTCAATTCGTTAAGATAATAATGATCCGCCGTCAGATAAAGCCCCCGACGCCATTCAACCGGCCGATCGCCATAGGTGTAGGTTACCCGTTCGACAGACAGCAGCGGCGTACCTTCCGCGACATTGAGGGTTTCGCTGGTCATCCGGTCGGCCGCAACCGCGCGGATCCGCTCTTCGGCACGGATCATCCGCACACCGAAGCGACTTTCAAACAAACTATATAGGGAACCATGCGAGCCCTGCAGAACCTCCATGGTCAGGCCCTGGAAGATCTCACCTGGCAGATAGATCTCATCCACCACGACCGGCTTTCCGGCAAAACGCAGCAGACGCCGCAGAATGGTGACGGGCGCGCCGAGCTCGATGCCCAGCATGCGCGCAGCCTCATTCCCCGCTTTGGCCTTCCAGCAATCAAGCGGTACGCTTTGCGGATGTGCGAGATCGCCATCCATGGGAACCAGCCGGAGGAATCTGAACAGCGCACGGGGATCGTTATGAGAAGCGACGTAAGTGCCCTTGCCCTGCTTGCGGACCAGGAGGTTCTCGGCCGCCATCTCATCAATGGCCTTGCGCACCGTACCCTGGCTTACACTGAAGCGGATGGCGAGTTCCTGCTCGCTGGGAATCGCCTGCCCCGGACGCCACTCGCCGGACTCCAAAGCATTAAGCATCAGATTCTTGATCTGACGGTACAGGGGGCTGAAGGTGGGCGAGTCGTGTCGCATGCGTGTATTTGAACACACTTTCGAAAGACAGTCTATAATCAGTCTTATATCTTATATAAGATATAAGACAAGGAAATTGACAGCCTTTCCAAATGCTCCTACGATTCGAACGTTGACCGGCTCAGCGCCAGCGCCAACCCAAGATCAGCATCGCGGCGACTCGCTGGCGGCGCGAATCAGCAGTGAATTAGTTTCGATAACACTTTCTATGTAGAGGGAGTTTCAATAATGGCAAAAGCCCCCGTTCGTGTCGCAGTCACCGGCGCCGCCGGTCAGATCGGTTACAGCCTCCTGTTCCGCATCGCCAGTGGCGAAATGCTGGGCAAGGATCAGCCCGTCATCCTCCAGTTGCTCGATCTCCCGCAAGCCCAGAAGGCTGTCAAGGGCGTCATGATGGAACTGGAAGACTGTGCCTTCCCGCTGCTGGCCGGCATGATTGCCACCGACGACCCCAATGTCGCCTTCAAGGATGCCCAGGTCTGCCTGCTGGTCGGCGCCCGTCCGCGCGGCCCCGGCATGGAGCGCAAGGATCTGCTGACCGAAAACGCCAAGATCTTCACCGTTCAGGGCGCCGCCATCGGCCAGTACGCCGACCCCAGCGTCAAGGTGCTGGTTGTGGGCAACCCCTGCAACACCAACGCCTACATCGCCAAGGAAATCGCCGTCAAGTACGGCCGCGTCAATGCCAAGAACTTCACCGGCATGCTGCGTCTGGACCACAACCGCGCCCTGTCCCAGCTGGCGACCAAGTCCGGCCGTGACGTTTCCAGCCTGAAGAACCTGGTCGTCTGGGGCAACCACTCACCCACGATGTACGCCGACTACCGCGCCGTCACCTCCAATGGCGACAGCGTCAAGGGCCTGATCAACGACGACGCCTGGAACCGCGACGTGTTCCTGCCGACCGTCGGCAAGCGTGGCGCTGCGATCATCGAAGCCCGCGGCCTGTCCTCCGCTGCCTCGGCCGCCAACGCCGCCATCGACCACATCCGTGACTGGGTGCTCGGCTCCAACGGCGAATGGGTCACCATGGGCATCCCGTCCGACGGTTCCTACGGCATCCCCGAAGGCATCATCTACGGCTTCCCGGTCACCACCGAAAACGGCGAGTACAAGATCGTCCAGGGCCTGGAAATCGACGAGTTCTCCCGTGAGCGCATGACCCACACCCTCAACGAGCTGCTCGAAGAGCGTGACGGCGTGAAGGATCTGCTGGCCTAATCGCCGCAGTTCTCAGCCGGTCAGAACGCGGGGGCAGAAATGCTCCCGCGTTTTTCGTTCACGCCGTTTTTTGCTACCCTCCTCCGCCTGTCAGATCACTTCGAGTATCCGCCATGTCCGCCTTGCCGCATCCCGACCACGTGCTCTTCCAGGGCGAAAAGCCCTTCCCCATCCTCCCAGCCGTCGACCATTACGCTGGCAGCGAGAAGCTGATGCGCAAGGCCCTGGGCCTTCAGCACGAGCTCGGGCCGGTGTTCGACATCACCTGTGACTGCGAGGATGGCGCCCACGCCGGCGCCGAGGCAGAGCACGCGGCAATGGCAGCGGAGATCGTCATGTCCGGCGACAACCGCTTCGGTCGCGTTGGTGCCCGCATCCACGACATCACCCACGCCCACTGGGAACAGGACGTGGACATCCTGGTCGGCCAGGCCGGCGAGCGGCTCGCCTTCCTGACCATCCCCAAGCCCCGCAGCGTCGCCGATGCCGCCCGCCAGATCGAGGCGATCCGCAACGCCGAAGAACGCCACGGCATCAAGCGGGAAATTCCGGTTCATGTGCTCATCGAAACCCACGGCGCCCTGCGCGACGCCTGGGAGATCGCTGCACTGGATCGTGTGGAATCCCTCGATTTCGGCCTGATGGATTTCGTCAGCGGCCACCACGGTGCGATTCCCGGCGCCGCGATGCGCAGCCCGGGCCAGTTTGAACATCCGCTGATCATCCGCGCCAAATGCGACATCGCCGCCGCAGCGCTCGCCAACGGCGTCGTGCCCTCCCACAACGTCACCACCGAACTCAAGGATCTGGCCTACATCCGCCGCGACGCCGAACGCGCCCGAAAGGAGTTCGGCTATCTGCGCATGTGGAGCATTCACCCGAACCAGATCATTCCGATTGTCGAAGCCATGCGCCCCGATTTCACCGAGGTCGAAGAGGCGGCCAGCATCCTGATCGCCGCCCAGGACAAGCACTGGGGGCCGATCCAGCACGCCGGCAAACTGCACGACCGGGCGTCCTACCGTTATTACTGGGAACTCCTCAAGCGCGCTCGCAGCACCGGAATGGACATTCCGGGTGACGCTCTGAAGCGATTCTTCTGACAATAAAAAACCCGGCGCAAGGCCGGGTTTTTTATTGCAGAAACCGCAGATCAGTCAGGCAGCGCGATCTTGTTGTCGGTGCTGAACTGATAGTCGTTGAAGACGTGCTCGGCAGAGAGGATCTGGTAGCTGCCGTCTTCCGCCTTGCGGGTGGTGTCCTTCAGGCGATAGGTGTAGTGCCCGCAGGTCCAGCAGTCGAAGTTGCGCATGTGGGTACATAGGCAGGTCTTGTCCATCACCGACACCCGCTTGGCGCCCGGATGAGCCGCGACTTCGCGGTTGTAGGCCTGGATGTAGGCACAGCTGCCGTTGGCGTCGAGCAGATAGCCATAGGCCTCGCAGTTCGGGCGGATGCCGGAGCCGATGGCCGGGCTGTTGGTGAGCATCCGCATCGGGTAGCCGGTCGGCGACACCTGATTCACGACTATGTTCTCTTCGCTGGCGCGGAAATACTCCTGCTGCACCTTCTCGGGCAGACCACATTCGGTGGTGACCGTGAAACGAGTCGCCACCTGCACGGCTGCAGCGCCGTTTTCGAGGAAAGACACCGCGTCGCTACCGGTAAAGATGCCGCCCGCCGGGATCAGCGGAATGTCGAGTTTCTCGGCGATCAGCCAGGCATGGATCTCGGCAACGATGGTGGCCAGGTCGTACTGCGCCCAGTCCATGCCGAAACCCAGGTGACCACCGGCAAGCGGGCCTTCGACCACCACATAGTCGGGGAGGCGGTTGGTGCGCGCGCTCTTGCGCAGGAAAAGCTGCAGCGCCCGTAGCGACGACACGATGATGCCCAGCTTGGCATCACGGAAACGGGGATGATCCTCGATCAGCGCGAACGAGCCCAGGTGCAGGCCGGCAGCCAGCGTGATGCCATCGACGCCGGCATCCAGCGCAGTGGCCAGACGCACCCGGAGGGTTTCCTTAGGGGCGTTCATCGTGAGCTTTTCCATGCAGTTCACGAAGATCATGCCGGGGCCCTTCTTGGCCTCCATCGTCTTGCCCACGTGCAGGCGGGTCGCCTCGGCAAGCTGGCCGAGATCGAACTGGACGACCGACTTGTCGGGGTTCTCGACGTTGTACTTGTAGAGCTTGAGCTTTTCCTTGACGTATTTGGTATTGAATCGGCGATCGGCTACCGTCTTGACCATCGCATCCGAGATGTGACCTATTCCGCCCAGCCGCGCCACTTCCAACGCCAGGTCAGCGGTGGAGATATCCACCCCCATCCCGCCAACCACGATGGGCACCAGCTCCTGCTTGCCAAAGCGCAGACGGAAATCATCAACTCGTTTCATGAAACTCCTTCCAGACAGACCTGACGGATCAAGAATGATCGCCAAGCGAAATATGTAGCCGAATACATCATTATCCCACCTCACAGCTCCCCTTGAGGCCGTTTAGATCAAGGAAAATTCAATCTACCCCTTGAAACCGACTGCCGCCCGCTTCAGACCGACAGGCGGCGCGACAGATGGGGGCAAAATTTGTTACCTTCCGGTGTGCGGAAAAAGTCACGTAGTCCGCTAAAATCACGGCTCGCTAGCCAACCACTATCAGATGTCGGACTCCTCTCACCCCGCCAAGGAATGCGCTGTACTGTTTGCCGATCTTGTGGGCAGCACACAGCTATATCAGCGCGTGGGTGACACTTCGGCGTTCGAGGTTGTCGACCGCAGCATCCGCGCCATGCGGATTGCCGTCGAAACCAAGCGTGGCCGCGTCGTCAAGCACACCGGCGACGGCCTGATGGCCGTCTTCAGCGATGCCGACAGCGCTGCCGACGCCACCCTGGCGATCCACCAAACCCTGAAGGAACTCCCCAGCACCGCCGAGCAGCAACGCCTGGCCGTGCGCATCGGTTTTCACTTCGGGGCCGTCGTCGCCAGCGGGACCGACGTGTTTGGCGACACCGTCAATTTCGCCGCCCGCCTGGCCGAACTCGCGTCGCCGGGCAAGGCCATCACGTCGAGCGAAACCGCCCGCCGGCTCGGGCCCGAATGGCGGTCGGTGCTGCACGCCCTGCCGCCCCGGGTGATTCGCGGCGTGACCCGCCCGGTAGAACTGTGCGAGTTGATGTGCGAGGCGGTGGGCGAACTCACCATCGTCCAGAGCGATCACTTCCTGCTCGACACCGAACCCGAGCTGCGCCTTTATCTCGACTCGACCTCGCTGGTGCTCAATTCAACCCGACCGAGCGCCCGCATCGGGCGCGATCCGGCAGCCGATCTGGTCGTGGGCGACACCCAGTCGTCGCGGCGCCATGCGGAAATCGAACTGCGTGGCGACAAGTTCGTGCTCATCGACCGCAGCAGCAACGGCACCTTCGTTCAGATCGAAGGCGAAAGGGAGTTCCTGCTGTCCCGCGAGGAAGTCGTCCTGCGGGGCCGCGGCCAGTTTGCCCTCGGCCGCAGCTGCTCCAGCAGCCCCCACGTGGTCAGCTTCGTCTGCATCTAGGCTGACGCAGGCCGGGCATACCGCCCAGCCCAAACCTCACCCCAGCAGCGCCGCTCTCAACGCATCCCCTGCCCGCTCCACCGCCTTCACCGCCTGCGGAAAATACTTTCCCAGCGAGAAGAAGCCGTGGACCATGCCTTCGAACTCATGCACTGCCACTGGCACGCCGGCCTCGCCCAGCAGCGCCGCGTAGGCCTTGCCGTCATCCGTGAGCGGATCGCATTCGGCGAGGATGAAGGTCGCCGGTGGCAGGCCATCGAAACGCCCGGCGTTGATCGGCGACGCACGCCAATCATTCCAGTCGTCCTGATTGGGCAGGTAGCGCTCAAAGAACCAGGCGAGGCTCTCGGTATCCAGGAAGTAGCCGCTGGCAAACTCGCGCCGGGACGGGCGCTGGCTGAGGATGTCGGTGCACGGGTAGATCAGCAGCTGCAGCGCCGCCTGCGGGCCGTTGGCGTTACGCAACTGAAGGGCGGTGACGGCGCTCAGCGTGCCGCCTGCACTATCGCCGGCCAGCGCAAAACGGCTCGGATCGATCCCCAGCAAGGCCGCGTTGGCGAGGCTCCAGGTCACGGCGCGCAGCGCATCCTCAACCGCGGTTGGAAAAGGGTGTTCGGGCGCCAGCCGGTAATCCACCGACAGCACGGCCACGCCACTGAGATGGGCCAACTCGCGGCACAGGCCGTCGTAGCTCGCCACGTCGCCGATGCACCAGCCCCCACCGTGAAAATAGAAAGCCACCGGCAGGATCTCGTCCGGACCGGCCGAAAGCGGCCGGTAAAGCCGCGCCATGATCACGCCATCCTTCGCGTGGGTCGCTGGAATCGGCACTTCGGTCACCGACGACACGGCACGGGCTTCGGGCCCAAAGGTGCCTTGAAGCTTCTCGAAGGAACGTCGGGCCTGATGCGTATCCAGCTCGTGAAAACGCGGCGCACCGACGCGGTAAATCATGGCAAGCAGGGCCTGGGCTTGGGGGTCGAGGGCCATGGCGGCTAATCCGGGAGCAACAGAAGGGAAAATCAGGACATGCAGAAACCAATCGGGCCAAATTTGCACCAAAAACGGAAAAACCAGCCCGTTTTTTGCTACAATTTTCTAACCCATTGATTTTATTGGTGCCGGGAGTGGGACTCGAACCCACACACCTTGCGGCGGCGGATTTTGAATCCGCTGCGTCTACCGATTCCGCCATCCCGGCATGGGAAGCCGCGCATTATCTACGAATCTGCTTATTGCATCAACTCGCCCAAGACTCATGGCCTGGACCCTAGACGATTTCGATTACCCGCTCCCTCAGGAACTGATTGCCCAGGCTCCCCTCGACCGCCGCACCGACAGCCGCCTGCTCCAGGTTGGCCCGCAGCTGGCCGACCTGCATTTTGCTGATCTTCCCGCCCTGCTTTCCCCGGGTGACCTGCTGGTCTTCAACGACACCCGGGTGATCCACGCCCGCCTGTTCGGCACCAAGGACACCGGCGGCCAGGTCGAGGTGATGATCGAGCGCCCGCTGGGCGCCCACGAAGCCCTCGCCCAGGTGCGCGCCAGCAAGTCGCCCAAGCCGGGCACCCGGCTGATGCTCGAAGGCGCGCTTGAAGTCGAAGTGCTCGGCCGCGCCGGCGAGTTCTTCCACCTGCGCTTCCCGGCTGGCGAGGATCTCGTCGTGCTGCTCGAAAGGCACGGGCGCCTACCCCTGCCACCGTACATCGAGCGCGCCGCCGGCAATGCCGACGAATCCCGTTACCAAACGGTTTTCGCGAAGAACCCGGGCTCGGTCGCCGCACCCACCGCCGGCCTCCACTTCGACGAACCACTCCTCGCACGCCTCGCCCAGATGGGCGTGAATAGCGCCTTCGTGACGCTCAACGTGGGCGCCGGCACCTTCCAGCCGGTGCGCGTCCATGATCTGTCCGAGCACAAGATGCACACCGAGGCCTACTTCGTCCCCCAGGCCACGGTAGACGCCATCGCCGCCACCAAAGCCGCCGGCAAGCGCGTGGTGTGCGTCGGCACCACCAGCATGCGGGCGCTGGAATCCTGCGCCAAGGGTGGCCAGGCCGTCGCCGGCGAGGCCGAGAGCGACCTGTTCATCCTGCCCGGCTACCACTTCAACGTGGCGGATGCGCTCATCACCAACTTCCACCTGCCGAAATCCACGCTGCTGATGCTGGTCTCCGCCTTCGCGGGCATGGACACCATCCGCCGCGCCTACGCCCACGCCATCGCCGAGCGCTACCGCTTCTTCAGCTACGGCGACGCCATGTTCCTGACCCGGACCCCCGAATGAAATACGAACTCCTCGCCACCGACGGCGGCGCCCGTCGGGGCCGCCTCACCCTCAACCACGGCACCGTCGATACGCCGGCCTTCATGCCGGTCGGCACCTACGGCTCGGTGAAGGGCATCTCGCCGCAGGACCTGCGCGACATCGGCGCCCAGATCTGCCTGGGCAACACCTTCCACCTTTGGCTGCGCCCGGGCCTGGAGGTGATGGAAGCCTTTGGCGGCCTACACCAGTTCATGGCCTGGGACGGCCCCATCCTCACCGACTCCGGCGGCTTCCAGGTGTTCTCGCTGGGTGCGCTCCGAAAGATCACCGAGGAAGGCGTGCGCTTCAGCTCGCCGGTCAATGGCGACAAGCTCTTCCTCACCCCCGAGGAATCCATGCGCATCCAGAAGGTGCTGAACTCCGACGTGGTGATGATCTTCGACGAATGCACGCCCTACCCCGCCACCGTCACCCAGGCGGCCGACTCCATGCGCCTGTCGCTGCGCTGGGCGCGTCGTTCGCGGGACGAGTTCGACCGCCTCGAAAATAACAACGCGCTCTTCGGCATCGTCCAGGGCGGCATGTTTGAAAACCTGCGCGACGAATCCCTCGCCGGGCTCGAAGAAATCGGCTTTCACGGCTACGCCATCGGCGGCCTGTCGGTGGGCGAGCCCAAGGACGACATGCAGCGCATCCTGCACCACACCGCCCCTCGCCTGCCCATGGACAAACCCCGCTACCTGATGGGCGTGGGCACGCCGGAAGACATCGTCTTCGCGGTGCAGGCCGGCATCGACATGTTCGATTGCGTGATGCCCACCCGCAACGCCCGCAACGGCTGGCTGTTCACCCGCCATGGCGACGTGAAGATCCGCAACGCCCGCCACAAGTCCGACACCCGCCCGCTCGACGAGACCTGCGACTGCTACACCTGCCGCAACTTCTCGCGGGGCTACCTGCACCACCTCAACCGCCTCAACGAGATCCTCGGCGCGCGGCTCGCCACCATCCACAACCTGCACTACTACCAGCAACTGATGCGCGACCTGCGCGACGCCATCGCCAGCGGCACTCTCACCGACTACGTCGCCCGCTTCCACCGCGAGCGCGCCGGCCAGGGCGCCTGACGCCTGCTCGGGCGCCGGCTTCGCCGGCCGGCGCCTTGCCGCTATAATCGCCCCTTTGCCCGAAATCCGTCCATGCAGGTCTTCCGTGGAATCCCCGAGCGAGCCCAACATGGCTGCGTGCTGACCATCGGCAACTTCGATGGCGTGCACCGCGGCCATCAGTCGCTGCTGGCGAAGCTCTCCGCCAAGGCGCTGGCCACCGGTCTGCCCGCTGCGGTGATGACCTTCGAGCCCCACCCGCGGGAATACTTCGCCCACGAGAACCGCCCCCGGCGCCTCACCTCCCTGCGCGAAAAGATCCAGCTGCTCGAAGCCCGGGGTGTCGACCGCCTCTACATCGCCCGCTTCAACCAGCGCTTCGCCGGCCTCACCGCCGAGGCCTTCATCGAAGACGTGCTGATCCAGGGCCTCGGCGTACGTCACCTGCTGATCGGCGACGATTTCCGCTTCGGCAAGGGGCGCACCGGCAACTTCGAGATGCTCCGCAGCGTGGGCGAACAGGTCGGCTTCACCGTCGAGGCCATGCACACCGTCGACCACGAAGGCGAGCGAGTTTCCAGCTCTGCGGTGCGCGCGGCGCTGGCCGAAGGCGACATGCCCCACGCCGCCCGCCTCCTGGGCCGGCCCTACAGCATCAGCGGGCGCGTGCTCCACGGCGACAAGATCGGCCGCACCATCGGCTTTCCCACCGCCAACATTCAGCTCAAGCACCGCAGCCCGCCGCTGATGGGCATCTACACCGTCAGCGTCGAAGGCCTCGCCGACAAGCCGTGGCCCGGCGTGGCCAGCGTCGGCGTGCGCCCCACCATCAACGACGCCGGCCGGCCCAGCCTCGAAGTCCATCTCTTCGACTGGAACACCGAATGCTACGACGCGCACCTGCGCGTCAATTTCCTGCGCAAGCAGCGCGATGAGGAGCGCTACGACAGCCTCGACGCCCTCACCGCCCAGATCGCCCGCGACGCCGACGAGGCCCGCGCCTACTTCGCCCAGAATCCTCTCTGAATTCCACAGGCCGCATAGAACCATGTCCCAGAAGCGCAACGACCTCAACCTGCCCGACACCCCCTTCCCCATGCGGGGCGATCTCGCCAAGCGCGAGCCGGGCTGGATCGCCGACTGGCAGCAGAAGAAGCTCTACCAGAAGATCCGCAAGGCCTCGGCCGGCCGCCCGAAGTTCGTCCTGCACGACGGCCCCCCGTACGCCAACGGCAACCTTCACCTGGGCCATGCCCTCAACAAGATCCTCAAGGACATCATCGTCCGGTCCAAGACACTGGCCGGGTTCGATGCACCTTACGTGCCCGGCTGGGACTGCCACGGCCTGCCCATCGAGCACAAGATCGAAGTCACCCACGGCAAGGGTCTGCCCGCCGATAAGGTACGCGAACTGTGCCGGGCCTACGCCACCGAACAAGTGGCAGTTCAGAAGAAGGAATTCATCCGCCTCGGTGTGCTGGGAGACTGGGACAACCCCTATCTGACCATGAACTTCGCCAACGAAGCCGGCGAAGTGCGGGCGCTGGCCGAGATGGTCAAACGCGGCTGGGTGTTCAAGGGCCTCAAGCCCGTCAACTGGTGTTTCGACTGCGGCTCGGCGCTGGCGGAGGCCGAGGTCGAATACCAGGACAAGCAGAGCCCCGCCATCGACGTGGGTTTCGTCTGCGCCGAGCCCGAAAAGCTCGCCGCCGCCTTCGGCCTCGCCGCCCTGCCTGCCGGCAAGGACGCCTACGCGGTGATCTGGACCACCACGCCCTGGACGATTCCGTCCAACCAGGCCCTCAACGTCCATCCCGAGCACGAATACGCGCTGGTGGACACCCCCCGCGGCCTGCTGGTGCTGATGGCCGAGCTCACCGAATCCAGCCTCAAGCGCTTCGGCCTCGAGGGCAAGATCGTCGCCAAGACCAACGGCGACAAGCTCGACCGCATCACCTTCCGCCACCCGTTCTACGACCGCGTCTCGCCGGTCTTCGTGGCCGACTACGTGGGCCTCGATGCCGGTACCGGCATCGTCCACTCGGCCCCGGCCTATGGCGTGGACGACTTCAACTCCTGCAAGGCCAACGGCTTCACCAACGACGACATCCTCAACCCGGTGCAGAGCAACGGCGTCTATGCCGAATCCCTGCCCTTCTTCGGCGGCCTGCACATCTGGAAGGCCAACCCGGTCATCGTCGAAAAGCTGCAGGAAGTGGGCGCGCTGTTCTCCCACGAAAAGATCAGCCACAGCTACATGCACTGCTGGCGCCACAAAACGCCGCTGATCTACCGCGCCACCGCCCAGTGGTTCGTAGGCATGGATATCAAGCCCAACGGCGGCCCCAGCCTGCGTGAGCTCGCCCTTGGCGGCGTCGATGCCACCCAGTTCTTCCCGTCCTGGGGCCAGGCCCGCCTGCACGCCATGATCGCCAACCGTCCCGACTGGTGCATCTCGCGCCAGCGTAACTGGGGCGTGCCGATCCCGTTCTTCCTCCACCGCGAGACTGGCGAACTCCACCCGCGCACCGTCGAATTGATGGAAGAAGTCGCCAAGCGCATCGAGCAGGAAGGCATCGCCGCCTGGTTCAAGCTCGACGCCGCCGAGCTGCTGGGTGACGAAGCCGCCCAGTACGAAAAGATCAGCGACACGCTGGACGTATGGTTCGACTCCGGCACTACCCACTGGCATGTGCTGCGTGGCTCCCACAATGACGGCCACGCCACCGGCCCGCGCGCCGACCTGTACCTCGAAGGCTCCGACCAGCACCGCGGCTGGTTCCACTCGTCGCTCCTCACCGGCTGCGCCATCGACGGCCACCCGCCCTACAAGGCGCTGCTGACCCACGGTTTCACCGTCGACCAGCAAGGCCGCAAGATGAGCAAGTCCCTGGGCAACACCATCCTGCCCCAGGAAGTCACTGAAAAAATGGGAGCCGAAATCCTCCGCCTGTGGGTTGCCTCTACGGACTATTCGGGCGAGCTCGCCATGTCCAAGGAGATTCTCGACCGGGTGGTCGAATCCTACCGGCGGATCCGCAACACCCTGCGCTTCCTGCTCGCCAACACCGCTGACTTCAGCCCGCAGGCCGACATGCTGCCGGTGGAGGAGTGGCTGGAGATCGACCGCTACGCGCTGGCCCTGACCCGCAAACTGCAGACCCAGGCCGAAGCCGATTACGGACGCTTCGAGTTCCATCGTGTCGTCCAAGCGCTGCAGAACTTCGCCTCTGAAGACCTCGGCGCGGTGTATCTCGACATCCTCAAGGATCGCCTCTACACCACCCAGGCCAACTCCACCGCCCGTCGCGCCGCCCAGAGCGCCCTGTGGCACATCCTCCAGTCGGTGGTCAAACTGATGGCGCCGATCCTCTCCTTCACGGCTGAGGAAATCTGGCTGCTGCTGGGCAAGGACGCCGACGACAGCGTGATGCTGCACACCTTCCACACCCTGCCGGCCCAGGAAGGCGAAGACACCCTGCTCGACAAATGGACGGCCATCCGCGCCATCCGCGCCGACGTGCAGAAGGAAATCGAAGCCGTGCGCGCTGCCGGCCAGGTGGGCTCGTCCCTGCAGGCCGAAGTCGAGATCCGCGCCGCGGGCGGCCGTTACGACCTGCTCGCCAGCCTCGACGACGACCTGCGCTTCGTGCTGATCTGCTCGAAGACCACCCTGGTGAAGGCCGCCGACGAAACCGCCGAAGCCATCGTCGTCACCCCGTCCGCCCACGCCAAGTGCGACCGCTGCTGGCACTACCGCGCCGATGTCGGCCACGACGCCGCGCATCCGGAACTTTGCGGCCGCTGCACGTCCAATCTGCACGGCGCCGGCGAAGCCCGCAGCGCCGCCTGACCCCACAACCCGAAAGCCTGGAGCCCCGCCCTTGAAACTTCGCCTCGGCAACTGGATCGGCCTGTCGGCCATCGTCGTCCTCGTGGATCAACTGACCAAGCATCTTGTGCGCGGCGAGCTGCGCACCGGAGAGGTCATCCACATCACCGACTGGTTCGATCTGGTGCTGGCCTTCAATCCGGGCGCCGCCTTCAGCTTTCTGGCCGATCAGGCCGGCTGGCAGCGCTGGTTCTTCGTCGCCCTCGCCACGGTCATCTGCGGCTGGCTGCTGCGCCTTCTCGCCCGGCATCAGCACGAGTTCCTGCAGCCGCTGGCCTTTTCGCTCATCATCGGCGGCGCCATCGGCAACGTCATCGACCGCTTCGTGTTCGGCGCGGTGGTCGACTTCCTGTATTTCCACGTCGGCCGCTACGGATGGCCGGCATTCAACGTGGCGGATTCGGCCATCTGCGTGGGTGTCACGCTGATGCTCGTCGCCCAGTTCCGCGAAAGCCGCCACGCCCCCATTCAAGAGAAACTTTCATGACCCAGATCGTCCAGCCCGACAGCCTTGTCACCCTCCACTACCGGATCTCCCTCGACAACGGCCAGTCGCTCATCAGCACCTTCGAGACCACGCCGGCCACCATGCACCTGGGCCGCGGCGATCTGCTGCCGACCCTCGAGCGCTGCCTCGCCGGCACCGCCGTGGGCGAACACCACACGTTCCTGCTCCAGCCCGAAGAAGCCTTCGGCGCCTATCGCGACGACCTCGTCGAGAAGGTCCGCCTCGAAGACTTCCCCGATGGCGCCGCCGTCGAGCCGCTGGTCATCATGGAATTCACCGCCCCCGATGGCACCCGCTACCCCGGCCTGATCCGCGAAGTCGGCGACACCCACGCCACCATCGACTTCAACCATCCGCTGGCCGGCAAGGCGATCCGCTTCGAAGTCCAGATCATCGGCGTCAACTGAGCGACACGAGGAAAGCCATGGAAGTCCTGCTCGCCAATCCCCGCGGTTTCTGCGCCGGCGTCGAACGTGCCATCGAGATCGTCGAACGGGCGCTGGCCCAGTTTGGCGCACCGATCTACGTGCGCCATGAAGTCGTCCACAACCGCTTCGTCGTCGAAGGCCTGCGCGCCAAGGGCGCCATCTTCATCGAAGACCTCTCCGACGTGCCCGCCGGCAACACCGTGATCTTCAGCGCCCACGGCGTGCCCCAGTCGGTGCGCGCCGAGGCCGACGCCCGCGGCCTGCGCGTGTTCGATGCCACCTGCCCGCTGGTCACCAAGGTGCACCTCGAAGTCGGCCGCATGCGCGACCAGGGCCGTGAGGTCATCATGATCGGCCACAAGGGCCACCCGGAAGTTGAAGGCACCATGGGCCAGGTGAAGGACGGCATCCACCTCGTCGAGAACGCCGCCGATGTGGCCGGCCTCGTCGTCGCCAATCCGGACATGCTCGCCTACGTCACCCAGACGACCCTGTCGGTGGACGACGCCGGCGCCATCGTCACGGCCCTGCGCGAGCGCTTCCCGAACATCGTCGGCCCCAAGAAGGACGACATCTGCTACGCCACGCAAAACCGCCAGGACGCCGTGAAGTTCATGGCACCCCAGTCCGATCTGGTGCTGGTGGTGGGCTCGGTCAACAGCTCCAACTCCAACCGCCTGCGTGAAGTGGCCGAGCTCCTCAACGTGCCCGCCTACCTCATCGACAACGCCGAGGCCATCGATCCGGCCTGGATCGTCGGCAAGCGCCGCATCGGCGTCACCGCCGGCGCGTCGGCGCCGGAAGTGCTGGTCGAATCGGTCATCGCCCGCCTGAAGGCACTGGGTGCCGCGTCCGTCCGCGCTCTCGAGGGCGTGCCCGAGCGCATCACCTTCCCGCTGCCCAAGGAACTCCAGACGCCCGCGGCCTGAGCCCGTCCGTCCTCCAACCCCGGAGCCGCCATGCCCTACGTCCAACGCGATGCCACCGGTCGGGTCGTTGCCCTCTTCACCGAGGCCGGCCCCGGCCACGAGGAAGAGCTCCCCCTCGGCCACCCGGATAGCGCCGCCCTCACCGGCTCGGGCGATTTCGCCCGCCTCGATGCCGACCTCATCCGCGTCATCGAGGACGTGGTGGACGTGCTGATCGACCGGGGCCTGTTGCGCCTCACCGATCTGCCGCCTGACGCCCAGCGCAAGCTGCTGGCCCGCAAGGGCGCCCGGGCGCGCCTGCGCCAGGGTCTCGATCTCCTCGGGCCCAGCGACATCATCTGACGCCCCACCCCGCCGGGCCCGCCAGGGGCCCGGTCGCACCACCCGGCATGCTCCGCAAAACCGTCCGGCATCGGACGCCTGAAGGCTCAAGTTCCCCCGCCCTCGCCCGTTATCCCTACAATCCGGACGTCCGCCGGCATCCCCGGCGATCTGCCCAGGCACGGCAAGCCCCTTGCCTGGTCGAGAAACGACCCCATTTACGATTGTGCCGATGACCGACGCCGCACCTTCCGCTTCTTCCGCCGCCCAAGCAGGCGGCCCCGCCCCCGTCGATGCCGACTGGCATCCGGGCGTGACGATCACCCACGACGACCCCCTGCTCGACGCGCTGGTCATCCTCACCCAGATCCACGGCAACCCCTTCACCGGCGCGGCACTCTCCGCCGGCCTGCCGCTGGTCGATAACTGCCTGACCCCGTCCCTGCTGCCCCGCGCTGCGGCCCGCGCCGGGCTCTCCGCCCGCATCGTGCGCAAGCCCGTCGAGGCGATCACCCCCAGCCTGCTGCCGGCAATCCTGCTGCTCCACGACCGCCGCGCCTGCATCCTCCTCGAACGCCTGCCGGATGGCCGCGCCCGGGTGCGTTTCCCCGAGGCCGGCGAATCCGCCGACATCCTCAGCGGCGAACAGCTCGCCGCCCTCTACACCGGGCTGGTGTGCTTCGTCCGCCCGCGCTTCCGCTTCGAGGCCCGCGCACCGCAGGTCAAGGCCGTGCGCTCGACCCACTGGTTCTGGGGCACGGTCTTCGAGAACTGGCGGCTCTACCGCGACACGCTGCTGGCGGCGCTGGTGGTCAACCTGTTCGCCCTGGCCATCCCGATGTTCTCGATGACGGTCTACGACCGCGTCGTGCCCAACCACGCGGTCGAAACCCTGTGGGTATTGGCCGTCGGGGCGATCCTCGTGCTCGGCTTCGATTTCTGTCTGCGCACCCTGCGCGCCTACATCGTGGACACCGCCGGCAAGCGCATCGACGTGCAGCTGTCGGCCCGCATCATGGAGCGTGTGCTCGGCCTGCGGATGGACGCACGGCCAGCCTCGGTCGGCTCGTTTGCCGCCAACCTGCGCGCCTTCGAAGGCGTGCGCGACTTCATCGCCTCGGCCACCGTCACCACACTGATCGATCTGCCCTTCGTGCTGCTCTTCCTGGTCGTGATGACCTGGATCTCCCCGTGGCTGCTGGTGCCGCCGCTGGTGGGCATGCTCGCCGTGCTGTTCGTCACCCTGGTCGCCCAGGACAAGATGCACGAACTCACCGAAACCACCTACCGGGCCAGCGCCCAGCGCAACGCCACGCTGGTCGAGAGCCTCGTGGGCCTCGAAACCCTCAAGACCCTCGGCGCCGAAAGCAGCGTCCAGCGCCAGTGGGAACGCGCCACCCTGTTCATCGCCCAGGTCAGCGGCCGGCTCAAGCTGCTCTCCTCGGGCACGGTCAACTTCGCCCAGCTCATGCAGCAGCTGGTGAACATCGCGGTGATCATCGTCGGGGTGTATGAGCTCTCGGAAGGCAACATGTCGATGGGCGGCATCATCGCCGCGTCGATGCTCTCCGGCCGCGCCATGGCGCCCCTGGGCCAGGTGGCTGGGCTGATGATGCAGTACCAGAACGCCCGCACCTCCCTCGCCTCGGTGGGCACCCACATGAACCTGCCGGTCGAACGCCCCGAGGGCGCCAGCTTCGTGCATCGCCCCAGCTTCACAGGCGACATCGAGTTCAAGGACGTGAGCTTCTGCTACCCCGGCCGCGACCAGGCCGTGCTCAAGAAGATCAGCTTCCGCCTCAAGGCCGGCGAGAAGGTCGCCATCATCGGCCGCATCGGTTCCGGCAAGACCACCATCGAAAAGCTGATCCTCGGCCTCTACCAGCCCACCGAGGGCGCAGTGCTGGTCGATGGCATCGACTCCCGCCAGATCGATCCGGCCGAGCTGCGCCGCGCCATCGGCTTCGTGCCCCAGGACGTAACCCTCTTCTACGGCACCCTCAAGCAGAACATCGCGATGGGCGCGCCCTTTGCCGACGACAGCGCGATCCTCGCGGCGGCCGATCTGGCCGGTGTGCGCGAGTTCGCCAACACCCACCCGCAAGGCTTCGAGATGCCCATCGGCGAGCGGGGCGAATCCCTCTCCGGCGGCCAGCGTCAGGCGGTGGCCATCGCCCGCGCGGTGCTCAACGATCCGCCGGTGCTGCTCCTCGACGAACCGTCCAGCAGCATGGACCACCAGAGCGAAGAAGGCCTCAAGCAGCGCCTGCGCCGCTTTGCGACCCGCAAGACGATCATCCTCGTCACCCACCGCACCTCGCTGCTCGACCTCGTGGACCGTCTGATCGTCCTCGACCAAGGCCACATCGTCGCCGACGGACCGAAGGCGCAGGTGGTCGAAGCCCTCCAGCAGGGCCGCATCGGACGAGCCGGGTGATCGCCATGAAAAAACTCCTTGCCCTGCTCCAGCGCACCTACGCCGCCCTCTACCAACGCGCTTCGCGCGCCTTCGACCGCATCCTCGACGGCGCCGAAAAGAAGGAAATCCACGACGACGCCGACTACATGGCCGACGCCGAATGGGCCATGGCCGAGCAGAAGCTGCGCGGCAGCCGCATCGCCGTACTGCTCACCGTCGCCGCGGTGCTGGTGCTGATCGTCTGGGCTGCCTTCGCCCAGCTCGACGAAGTCACCCGTGGCGAAGGCAAGGTCATCCCATCGCGCCAGGTGCAGGTAATGCAGAGCCTCGACGGCGGCATCGTCTCCGAAATCCTCGTCAAAGAAGGCCAGCAGGTCAAAACCGGCCAGCTTCTGCTCAAGGTGGACCCGACCCGCTTCGTCTCGTCCCTGCGCGAAAACCGCGCCCAGTACATCGCCTTGCTCGCCAAGGCCGCGCGGCTCACCGCGGTGGCCAGCGGCAAACCCTTCGTCCCGCCGCCCGAACTGGTCAAGGAAGCCCCCGATCTGATCGAGCAGGAGCGCAGCGCCTACGAGAACAAACGCCTCGAACTCGACGCCACCGTCGGGGTGGCCAGCCAGCAACTCTCCCAGCGCCGTCAGGAACTCAACGAAGTCACCGCCAAGCGCGAACAGGCCACCCAGAGCTACAACCTCACCGCCCGCGAACTGGAAGTCACCCGGCCCCTCGCCAAGACCGGTGCCGTGTCCGAAGTGGAACTCCTGCGCCTCGAACGGGACGTGGCCCGCTACCGCGGCGAACGAGACAGCTCAAGTGCGCAAATCCCGCGCATCCAGGCCTCGATCTCGGAAGCCCAGCGCAAGATCGAGGAAGTCGAACTCAACATGCGCAACCAGGCCCGGAGCGAACTCTCCGACACCAACGCCAAGCTCGCCGCCCTCTCGGCCGGCAGCGAAGGCCTCGCCGACCGGGTCAAGCAGGCGGAAATCCGCGCCCCGATGAACGGCACCGTGAAGCAGCTCTTCGCCAACACCGTCGGTGGCGTTGTCCAGCCCGGCAAGGAAATCATCGAGATTGTGCCAAGCGACGACGCGCTCCTCCTCGAAGCCCGCGTCCAGCCCAAGGACATCGCCTTCCTGCGCCCGGGCCAGCCGGCGCTGGTGAAGTTCACCGCCTACGATTTCTCGATCTATGGCGGCCTCGAGGCCACCCTCGAACAGATTGGTGCCGACACCATCACCGACGAAAAAGGCAACGCCTTCTACATCGTGCGGGTACGCACCACCCGCAGCACCATCGGCGACGCCCACATGCCGATCATTCCCGGCATGGTCGCCGAAGTGGACATCCTCACCGGCAAGAAATCCCTCCTCAGCTACCTCATGAAGCCCGTGCTGCGGGCCAAGGCCAGCGCCCTCACCGAGCGTTGAGACACCCTTCGATGCGATCCGCCATGAGTTCCACGCGACCACTCCTGATCCTTACCGACGACGACCTGCTCGCCGAACGCTGGCAAGGCCTCGCCACCTCCCCGGTGCGCGCCCGCAGCCTCGACGATCTCGACACCTGGCGCACAGCCGGCCATCGCCTCGTCGTCCTCGACCTGGGCAAGGCCAAAGCCGGCATGCCGCCCTTATGGACGCAGCCTGGCTGGCAGCGCAATGCCGCCGGCCTCGCCATTCTCGCCGCCTCGTCGAAACCCGACGACGACGAAGGGTTGGCCGCACTCAATGCCGGCGCCAGCGGCTACTGCCACAGCCACGCCCCCCTCGACACCCTGCGTCAGGCGCTCGACGTCATTGCCGGCGGCGAGTTGTGGGTGGGTCGTGCGCTACTGTCGCGACTGCTGCGCCTTGTCGACAGCCGCCTGCCCCGCGCCGGCATCGCCGACTGGGCCGGCCCGCTCACCGAACGGGAGCGGGAAGCCGCCCAACTGGCCGCCAACGGCGACAGCAACCTCGCCATCGCCACCGCCCTCGGCATCACCGAACGCACCGTCAAGGCCCACCTCAAGGCCGTCTTCGAAAAGCTGCAGGTCGCCGACCGCCTGCAGCTGGCGCTGCGCGTCCACGGGGTGCGCTGAACGCCCCCCACGAGGGCCGATGCCCGTCGGCCCCTCGCACCGCTGCCCGATCTGCGCCTTCCCGTTGCATCCGTCACGGGTCCTGTCCTCGTGGACAATGGCAACGCCCCCTGCGAATCCGTAGATTCTCCGACATCTGATCAAACCGTTACCGGAGCCCGCCATGGCCACCCCCGCTACCCCCGTCGCCGCAACCGCCACCAACACCAACACCAAAGGCACCGTCGTGTTCGTGCAGGGCGACGCCTATCTGCGCGACAGCAGCGGCAAACTCACCGCCATCAAGCCGGGCGACGTGGTTGCCGAAGGGGACGCCATCGTCACCGCAGCCGGCGCCGTCGTCGAACTACAGCTGCCAAGCGGTGCAAAGCTCAGCGTCGGGCCGGATCGGGAACTCCTCCTCAACGACGAACTCTTCGCCACCGCCGTGCCCGAACGCAGCGAAAACGTCGTATCCAATCTTGGCGCCGAAGCCGATAAAGTCATCCAGGCGCTCAACAGCGGCAAAGATCCGTTCGAAGACCTCGAAGACCCGGCCGCCGGTCTCGCCGGTGGCGGCGTCGGCGACCAGACCCACGACTTCGTGCGCCTGGTGCGCATCCTCGAAGACGTCACGCCGATCTCCTACAGCTACAGCGGCACCACCGACAGCATCGACTTCCGGCCCGTTTCCGGCGCCACCACTGCCACGACCACCGCCGCCGCAGCGAACACCCCGCCCGTCGCCAACCCCGACACCGGCATCGATGCCACCGAAGACAAGCCCGTCACCTTCGCCGTGCTCGGCAACGACACCGACGCCAACGGCGATGCGCTCACCGTCACCGGCGCCACCGTCGATCCGGCCAAAGGCAGCGTCACCGTCAATGCCGACGGCACGCTCACCTTCACCCCGGCCGCCAACGTCAATGGCCCGGTCACCGTCACCTACACCATTGCCGACGGCCAGGGCGGCACCTCCACCACCACCGCGACCATCGACATCGCCCCGGTGCCCGACGCCGCCACCCTCGGCAGCGGCAGCGGCGCGGTCAAGGAAGACACCGCCGCGCAGACCACCGCCACCGGCACCCTCAGCATCGTCGACCCGGATGCCGGCGAAGCCGCCTTCCAGCCGCAGACCAACACCGCAGGCAACTACGGCCATTTCAGTATCGACGCCAATGGCGCCTGGACCTACACCCTCGACAACACCCTTCCGGCGGTCCAGGCGCTGAAAGAAGGCGAACGCGTCACCGAAACCCTCATCGTCAAGAGCGTCGACGGCACCGAAACCACCGTCACGATCGCCGTCACCGGCACCAACGACGCCCCCGTCGCCACCCACGACACCGCCACCACCCGCGAAGACACCCCCGTCACCTTCAACGTGCTCGGCAACGACACCGACGTGGACGGCGACCCGCTCAGCGTCACGAGCGCCAGCGTCGACCCGGCCAAGGGCAGCATCACTGTCAACCCAGACGGCACCCTCACCTTCACCCCGGCCGCCAACGTCAATGGCCCGGTCGAGGTCACCTACACGATCAACGACGGCAAAGGCGGCCAATCCACCGCCACCGCCACCATCGACGTCTCCTCGGTCAACCACCCGGCCAACATCGGCACCGGCGCCGGCACCGTCCAGGAAGACACCACGCTTCTCGCCTCCGGCACCCTCGCCATCACCGATGCCGACCCCGGCGAAGCCGCCTTCCAGACCCAGGCCGGCACGCCCGGCACCTACGGCAGCTTCAGCATCACCGCCGCCGGCCAGTGGACCTACACCCTCGACAACGGCAACCCCCTTGTCCAGAACCTCGCCCAAGGCGACAGCCGCAGCGAAACCTTCACCGTCAAGAGTATCGACGGCACCGAAAGCACGGTCGTCGTCACCATCCTCGGCTTGAACGAAGTCATCGGCGCACCCGGCGTCGGCATCGTCAAGGAAGACAACCCGATCTTCACCAACGGCGTGCTCACCGCCAGCGGCGGCGCCAGCTTCGTCGCCCAACCCTCGACCCCCGGCGCCTACGGCAACCTCACCCTCAACCCCGACGGCAGCTGGACCTACACCCTCGACAACCCCTCCAACACCGTGCAAAGCCTCGGCGAGGGCCAGACCCGCACCGAAACCTTCCCGGTCAGCCTCACCGACGGCACCACCAGCACCATCACCATCACCGTCGTCGGCACCAACGACCCGGCCATCGTCGATCAAGGCCGCGGCAACGTAATCGAAGACACCACTCTTGGCACCGGCGGCAAGCTCACCGTCACCGACGTGGACGCCGGCGAAGCCGCCTTCCGCCCGCAAAGCGGCGTCGAAGGCCAATACGGCAGCTTCACCCTCGACGCCGCCGGCAACTGGACCTACGGCCTCCACAACGACAACCCGGCAGTCCAGGCGCTCGGTGCCGGCGACACGCTCACCGAAAGCTTCACGGTCGCCACCATCGATGGCACCCCGAGCAAAGTCACCATCACCATCGACGGCACCAACGACGCCCCCGTCGTCACGCCCGACAGCAAAACCACGCCCGAAGATCAACCCATCTCCGGCGCCCTGACCGCCACCGACCCCGACGGCGATCCGCTCACCTTCGTCCTCAAGGACGGCCCCGCCAACGGCACCGTCAGCGTCCAGCCGGACGGCACCTACACCTACACGCCCAACCACGACTACAACGGCCCGGACAGCTTCACCGTCACCGTCTCCGACGGCAAGGGCGGCAGCGTCGTCACCACCGTCAGCCTCACCGTCACCCCGCTCAATGACGATCCCGTCGCCCGCAACGACGCCAACAGCCTCGTCAAGACCGACACCGTCGAAGCCACCGGCAATGTCATCACCAACCCCGCCGGCACCGACACCGACGTGGACGGCGACACGCTGGTCGTCAGCATCGCCGGCGGCGTCCCGGTCAGCGGCGCCACCGTCATCAGCGGCCTCTACGGCACCCTGACGATGAACGCCGACGGCAACTACAGCTACATCCAGAACACCGCCAATCCCGCCGTCGCCGGCCTCCCCAAGGGCGCCACCCTGCAGGACGACTTCACCTATACCGTCAACGACGGCCACGGCGGCAGCGCCAACGCCATCCTCAGCATCACCATCGCCGGCGCCAACACCCCGCCGGTCGCCAACCCCGACTTGGCCGACACCGCGGAAGACACCGCCGTCAAGTTCGCCGTCCTCGGCAACGACACCGACCCCGAAGGCGACCCCCTCACCGTCACCCAGGCGCTGGTCGACCCGACCAAGGGCAGCGTCGTCATCAACCCCGACGGCACCCTCACCTTCACCCCCGCGGCCAACGTCAATGGCCCGGTCGAAATCACCTACACGATCAGCGACGGCCAAGGCGGCCTGTCCACCACAACGGCCACGGTGAATGTCGCCGCAGTGAACGACGCCCCGGTCGCCGCCAACGACGCCGGCGCGGTTGCCGAAGACGCCACCCTCACCGTCTCCGCCGCCAACGGCGTGATCGCGAGTGCCTCCAACCCGGCAGGCACCGACACCGACATCGACGGCGGCCCGCTGGCCGTCAGCGCGATCCGCACCGGCCTCGAGACCGGCAGCGGCACCGCCGGCACGGTTGGCACCGCGCTTTCCGGCACCTACGGCACCCTCACCTTGAATGCCGACGGCAGCTACACCTACGTCGCCGACAAGGCCAACGCCTTGGCCCTCGGCGCCACCGCCGACGACGTGTTCACCTACACCGTCAGCGACGGCAAGGGCGGCTTCGACACCGCCGAGCTGCACATCGCCGTCACCGGTACCAACGACGCGCCGGTGGTCGGCACGGCCAACGTGAGCGTTTCCGAGGAAGGCCTCGCAGGCGGCATTGCCGACACCACAGCCCTCGCCGGCAGCAGCGACACGACCAATCTGACCAGCGCCAGCGGCGTTCTCAGTTTGTCCGACGCCGACGGCAACGCGCTCAATGCCACGCTTGTCGCGCCCACCACGGCCCTCACTTCCGGCGGCGTGGCGATCACCTGGACTGGCAGCGGCAGCAAGACCCTCATCGGCAGCGCCGGCGGGGTTGAAATCCTGCGCGCCACCATCGCCGACGACGGCAACTATTCGGTCAAGCTCTCCGGGCCGATCGACCACGCCAACACCGCCGGCGAAGACGTGCGCAGCATCGCCCTTGGCGTCAATGTCAGCGACGGCATCGCCACCACCGCCAGCAGCCTGACGATCAACGTCGAGGACGATGCCCCTGTCGCTTCTGCGATCACTCAGAACATCGCGGTGGCGCCGGTGGATAGCAACCTGCTGATCATGCTCGACGTTTCGGCCAGCATGATCCGAACCGACGGCGTCGGCGGCTCCACCCGCCTGCAAACCGCGATCAACGCCCTCAATGCCCTTCTCGACCGCTACGACGAGTTCGGCGAAGTACGGGTGCGCCTCGTTACCTTCAGCAGCACGGCGGCGCAGCAAGGCGACACCTGGACCACCGTCGCCGATGCAAAAGCCCAATTGGCCGCGCTAAGCGCAGTCGGCGGCACCAACTACGATGCCGCGCTGGCCGCCGGCCAAACCGCCTACGCCTCCACCGGAAAACTGGCCTCCGGGCAGAACATTGCCTACTTCCTTTCCGACGGCCAGCCCAACTCCGGCACCGACATCGGCACCGCGGACGAAGCCGCCTGGAAGACTTTCCTGCAAAACAACCAGATCACGACCTTCGCCCTCGGCATGGGAACCGGCGCCGCCCAGACACCGCTCGATCCGATTGCCTACAACGGGGCGACCGGCACCAACCTCAACGGCCAGGTCATCAGCGACTTCAACCAGCTCAGCAGTGCCCTGCAAGCCACGGTTCCGCAACCGGCCAGCGGCGAACTCCTCTCCGGCGGCCTCCTCGGCACGAGCGGATTCGGGGCCGACGGCGGACACATCCTCAACCTCACGGTCGACGGAGTCACCTACACCTACAACCCGGTCGGAAACGCCGTCACCACCTCCGGCGGCACCAGCCACGGCACTTACGACGCCGCGACTCACCAGATCGTCATCGCCACCGCCACCGGCGGCAGCCTGCGCGTCAACCTCGACACCGGCAGCTACACCTACACGCCGATCGCCACGATCACCACACTGGTCAAGGACGGCTTCAGCTTCACGCTGATCGACAACGACGGCGATACCGCCAATTCGAGCGTCACCTTCGACGTGAGCCGCCAGGCCGAGAACGTCGTCAACCTGGCCAGCACCACCACCGGAATCGCCGCAACCAACCTCGGCCTCACCGGCGAGTACTACGGTTACAACGAAACCGTCAGCGGCTCGAACACCCGCCTTCATGCCGACGACACCAAGTACGGCAACTTCGACCACGTCTCCGACATGGTCGGCATCGTCGACGGCCGCAGCGGGCAGCAGATCATCGGCACCTACAATGCCGCCACGGCGACCGGCGCCGACGCCACCTTCAGCGCCGACAAGATCGATTACGGTTTCGGCTACACCACCGGCACCACGACCGTCGGCGCCGTCAATGGCAACCTCGGCAACAATCCCACCGTGGGCGCCAACCTCGCCATCAACTCGGGCGCGCTGTACGACTTCCTGCGTGGCAACACCACGGGCGCCGACACCGCCCAGTTGCACACCACGACCGGAATCGGCAACACCACGGATTCCGGCATGCGCATGGTGGGTCTGGTCAACCTCGACGGCGGCAGCTACGACATCCGCGTCACCGCCGACGACGGTTTCCGGCTCAACATCGCCGGCCAGACGGTGGCCATGTTCGACAACATCCAGTCGCCAACCGCCCGCATCTACAGCAACGTCAGTCTCGCCAGCGGCCTGCAGCCCATCGAAATCCTCTATTGGGAACAAGGCGGCAACGCCCGCCTGCGTGTCGAGGTGAAACACACCGGCGAGGCCGATACCGCCTACAAGACCCTCGGCACCGACGACTTCGCATTGTTTACCCCGAGCAGCGCGCCGACCCTCAACGCGCTTCAGGACATCATCGAAGATCCGAACCAGAACGGGCACTGGCTGGTCCGCACCGGCGCGCAGCTCACCGGTTCGGCGGGCAACGACGACATCACCGGCAGCGACGGGCGCGACAACATCGCGGGGGGCAGCGGCAACGACATCGTCCACGGAGGCGGTGCCGCCGACATCATCGCCGGAGGTGCCGGCAACGACACCCTGACCGGCGGTCTCGGCGCGGACACCTTCAAGTGGAACCTCGGCGACGCCGGCACCACCGCGAAGCCGGCAGTCGATGCCATCACCGACTTCAACACTGCCAGCCCCGGCAATGCGACCAGCGGTGGCGACGTGCTCGACCTGCGCGATCTGCTGCAGGGAGAACTCCACACCGGCAATCTCAGCGGTAACCTCGGCAACTATCTGCACTTCGAGAAATCGGGCGCGGACACGGTGGTTCATGTCAGCACCAACGGCGGCTATACCGGCGGCAGCTTCGTCGCCGGCGCCACCGACCAGAAGATCGTCCTGCAGGGTGTCGACCTCACCAACAGCGGCGCCCTGTCCAACGACACGCAGATCATTCAAGACCTGCTGACCAAGGGCAAACTCAGCGCCGATTGAAGCAGCGCCGGCAGCGTCCGGCAGGGCAAAATGGCTCGCCCTGCCGGAAGCATCGTCGAACCGGCGGGTAAACCAAGGGAGGCTCCAAACCGGAGCCTCCTTTTTTTGCATCGACGGATTCGGGCAGCCTGCCCGACACGGCTATCCGGCCAGACGCCGCGACGCCTCCGGCCCGGTCATGCCGCCCACCCCGAGGCTGGCCGCTGCCGCCCACTCCTCGGCGGTATGAACCTGCTCGGCGTAAACCGCCACGTTGAGGCTGCGGGCCACATCCACGATCGCCTTCACCAGACGCCGATGGCCCGCATTCTCGTGAAGACCCGCCACAAAGCTGCCGTCCAGCTTCAGGTAAGCGAGACGGATCGCATACAAGCGCGGCAGCGCCGCCAACTGGCGTCCGAAGTGTTCTATCCCCAACTGGGCACCGTGACGTCCCAGCACCTCGGCCAAGGCCTCCAGGCCCGCCAGATTCGCATCCAGCCCGCGTTCGCTGACTTCCACCGCAATCCGTGCCGCATCGCTCCCCGCCGTTGCCAGCAGAACGTCCAGCCGATCGAGAAAGCCCGGCTCGATCAGCGAACGGGGCGCCACGTTGATTGCCACCGGATCGGGCGAGGCATGCAGGCGGGCCAAACCCAGGCGTAGCGCCTCGAGGTCGCAAGCCGACGCCAGTCCCACCCGCACCGCCGCCGGCATGAACGCCCCGGCCGTCAGCACGCCCCCCGCGTCCGGCAGCGGCAGGCGCAACATCACCTCCCGGTGGACCAGGGCGCCGTCGCAGGACAGCACCGGATAATCCACCAGCGAGAAATCGTGGCGAGCCAGCGCGCCTTCCAGCATCTCCCGCCAAGCCCCCTCGCCGGGAACCGGGATCGGCAGCGATGTCCGGTCCGCCTCGGCGACCAGTGCACCGGCCGCCTCGGCCCGCATCAGCGCCGAATCCACCCTTGCCAGCACCTCGCCGGGGTTTTCATCGCGCCGGTAGGTCACCACCGCCGCGTTCATCCGCAGGCCCGGCGCGCCGTCCAACTGCAGATCGAGGGCCGCCACGGCACTGCACATCCGTTCCAAGACCGCCCGGCCGTCCTCGACCGAAAGTCCCGGCAAAAGAATGGCGAACTCGGCGCCGCCCACGCGCGCCAGCGATCCGTCCTCGACACCGTCGAAACTGCCCTGCAAGGCCGCGGCCACCGCCACCAGCCACTCGTCGGTGCGCGCCCGCCCAAGCTGCTGGTTGAGCATGACCAGATCGGCAATCCGGAGCATGCCGAGACAACCCGTCGGATGGACGTCCGCCTCCGACAGCACTCGGCGCAACTCGCCACCGAAGCAGGCCCGGTTGAGCAAACCGGTGCCGGGGTCGCGGCTGCCTTCGTCGCGCAACCGGGCAATCCGCGCCGCCTGCTCGGCAAAGAGCGCACGCACCCGCTCGGACATGTGATTGAGTGCCCGCGCCATGCTCTGCAGCTCGACCACTTTCGGCTCCGCCAGCACCCGGAACTGACCGGCGCCGATCGCCTCGGCCTGCTCCGCCATTTCGGCCAGCGGCCGGCGCACCCAGCGCAGCAGTGCCGACACGCCCATCGCCCATAACAACCCGATCGCCAGCATCAAGCTGCCCAGTTGCAGCATGCCGCGCCACAGCGAGCGGTAGGCATAGCCCCGCGCCGCCTCGACCGTCACCAGCCCGACCTGACGCCAACCGTCGCTCACCTGCGCCTGCCCGGGCCGGACGTTCATCGGCAAAACCGCAATCAACCAGTCCGGCACGTCGGCCACGTCGGGCTGGGAGCGCTCCACGACAACCCGGCCGGCCCCATCGGTAAAGCGGATCAAGCGGTAATGCCCACCGTCGAACAGCGCTGTGACCAGCAGCTCCATGGTTGCCCGGTCCTTGCTCTGCTGGGACATGGATAGAGCCAGCGACACCGCGCCATCTCCCGACTGCGCCTGAAGCTGTTGCTCGAGATAGCCACGCGCGGTGATCAGACTCACCGCAAACGCTCCGGCGAGCACCACGCCCATCGCCACGACCACGCTGATCCACAATCGTCTCAAGAGGGACATTTCGATTCCTTCAAGGCACGTAGCCTTCTGTACGCATGCGCAGCAGCAATTCCCGCCAGCGGGACAAGCGATCCACCGGCGTCGAAGCCTGATTCGCCCCACCCACGAAAACACCCTGCGTATTGAAACTGAAAACCGGCGCGAGATCCGGACGGGCACTCGCCGGACGAATCGTCGCGATGAGATTGTCGAGCACCAGCGGAACCGCCTCGGGCGATGCGTAATAGCTCAGCACCATATGCGCCTGACTCACGCTGCTGCCCGGCCCGCCGATCTGCGCCCGAACGTAAGTCATGCGCAGTCGATTTTCCGGCACGCCGAGCTCACGCAAACTGAAATATTTTGCGAAAACGAAATCTTCGCAATCGCCCGCGCCGCGACCAAGCGTTTCCAGCGGCGTTGCCCAATAATCGGGCTGCCCCCAGACCACCGGATCGTCCGCAAAACGAATCCGGCGATTGAAGAATTCATTGACCCGCCGCAACTGTTCTTCTTCCGGCATATCGCGCCAGCCCGCCAATGCCGCGCGCCAGGCATCCACCGCTTCGACCGCCGCAGCGCCGAAACGCTGCTGGGCCAACTGCCGCATATGTTCGATTTCGAAGCCGCCCGACGCCAGGCCAGCCAGCAGCATCGACGCCATTCCCGCCATTCCCCACCGCCGGCAAAACGGCGCCGGACGAAAGCATGAACGGAAAACCGCGAAAAACCGCATGGAATATTCAGGAAAAATGGCATGTGAAATTCTGCTCGCTTGCCCCTCGCGGACCTGCGCGCCTTGGGCAAACAGCTGGAAATCAACGGCATCGCGAAGAAAAAATTGAGCTCGGCCCTTGGCAAGCCGCCAACTGTGAAAAATTAATTCACCGGCTCGATATCGCCCGACGTGCCAAGAAAAAACCCAAATAGTGCGCAACCTTGTGTGTCTTAGACACTTAGAATTCGGGCGCACACCCCAAATGAATTCGCTCGTAGTCTGAACCGCGGCACGCCCGATACCGAGATGAAAATGTTCAAAGCAACGCAACTGTCAGTCAGCCTGACGCTTTCTCTGCTGGCCATGTCGTCGGCCTATGCAGCCACTTCCGGCACACTGCCCGACGCAATCGAAAAAGCCATCCTTCGCAACCCGGAAGTTCTCGCCCGGCTTCACGACTATCAGGCTTCCGACGCAGAACGGGACGTTGCTCGCGGCGCCTTCTTTCCGCGGGTCGACCTCCAGGGCTACACCGGCCGCGAACGCCGGGATACCCCGACCAGCCTGCCGAGCAGCTACAACCGGCCGGGCTACCAGTTGCAACTACGGCAAATCCTCTTCGACGGCTTTGCCACCCGCAACGATGTGAAGCGCCTCGGCTTCGCCCGCGCCACCCGCTACTTCGAACTCCTCGGCACCACCGACGAAACCGCTTACGAAGCCGCCCGTGCTTATCTCGACGTGCTGCGCTATCGCGAGCTGAGCGCCCTCGCCCAGGAAAACTGGGCCATCCACAAGGAAACCGTCGACCAGATCGAACGTCGCGTGAAAGCCGGCGTCGGTCGCCGGGTCGACCTCGAACAAGCCTTCGGCCGGCTCGCCCTGGCCCAGTCCAACTGGCTCACCGAAAACTCCAACCTGCACGACGTCAGTCAGCGCTTCCAGCGCATCGTCGGGGAAAGCCCGGCCGACCAGCTGGAAACGCCGCCGGCCTTTGCCGACAAGCTGCCGGCCGAAAAGGACGTCCTCAAGCAGGCCATTGGAGACAACCCGAGCTTCCGTGCCGCCGTTGCCAACATCCGCGCCTCCCGCGCCAATATCGACGTGCAGCGCGCCAACAACCTGCCGACGGTCGAATTCCGGGCCAGCACCGGCATGGACCGCAACCTCCTCGGCGTTACCGGCGACACCAACACCAGTGCCCTGCAGGTGTTGATGAACTGGAACCTCTTCAAAGGCGGTGCCGACGAAGCGCGCATCCGCCAGTCCCACGAGCAGCACTACAACGCCACCGATCTGCGCGACAAAGCCTGCCGCGACATCCGGCAGCAAACCGCCATCGCCTGGAACGACGTCCGCAAACTCAAGGAACAGCAAGGCTATCTCGACCAGCACCAGCTCTCCACCGAAAAAGCCCGCGACGCCTACCGCCAGCAGTTCGACATTGGCCAGCGCAGCCTGCTCGACGTGCTCAACACCGAGAACGAATTGTTCGAAGCCAAGCGTGCCAGCACCCGCGCCCGCTACGACCTCATCCAAGCTCAACTGCGCGTGCTGACCCAGACCCACCGCATCCTGCCGACCGTCCAGCTCGCGCCCGTCTCGCGCGTCGGCCCCGAAGAAGCCGACGTCACCGAACCGACCGAAGACGAAGCCCAGCAATGCAGTTCGGTGCTTCCGGTCGTCGACCCCCTCGACACCGCAGGCGCGATGCGGGGCCGCCCGCAACCCGCCGCCACCTTGCTGCCGATGGCCAATGCAGTGGCAGCCGGCGCCGTCGTCAATGCCCCGGCAGCAGCCCCCGCTGCGGCTACGGTGGAATCCCTTGTGAAATCGTGGGCGGCCGCCTGGTCGGCCAAGGACTTCAAAACCTACAAGTCGTTCTATTCGACCCAGTTCAAGCCCGATCAAGGCAGCGTCGACGACTGGATGGCGCGTCGCCAGCAGCGAATCTCGAAGCCCGGCACACTCGGCGTCGATGTGAGCAATCTGAACGTGCGCAGCCTGTCATCCGATTCCGCAGAAGCCAGTTTCGTGCAGAACTACCGCTCGAACGGCTATAAGGACACGACGAACAAGACGCTCCGCTACCAGCTCGAAAACGGTCAATGGAAGATCGTTCGCGAATCCAACCGCTGACCGAGCGATCGCCCAAAAAAGAAGGGAGCCGGCGGGCTCCCTTCTTTTTTGGCTCACATGATCGCAATGTCAAAGATGCGGCTGCATGATCCGGCGATAGAACTCGTGGAAATGCTGCATCCCGTCTTCATAGGGCGACTGATAGGGGCCAACCTCGTTGCGACCTTCCTTCAGCAGCGCACGACGTCCTCGATCCATCCGCTCGCCGATATCGTCGTCCTCGATGGCCGTTTCCATGTAGGCCGCCTGCTCGGCTTCCACGAAATCGCGCTCGAATTCCAGGATATCTTCCGGATAGTAAAACTCGACGACATTGGTCGTCTTGTTCACATCGGTCGGAATCAATGTGCTCACCACCAACACATGGGGATACCACTCGACCATGATGTTGGGGAAATAGGTCAGCCAGATCGCGCCGTGCTTCGGCATCTCGCCGCCGCTGTAGTTCATCACGGCCTCGTGCCACCGCTTGTAGGCCGGCGAGCCCGGTTTTTTCAGCGAGGTGATGCCCACCCGCTGCACCGAATACCACTCGCCGAACTGCCAGGTCAGATCGTCGCAGGTGACAAAATGCCCCAGCCCCGGGTGATACGGAACCACGTGGTAGTCCTCGAGATAGACCTCGATGAACGTCTTCCAGTTGTAGTTGCACTCGTGGATTTCGACCTTGTCGAGCTTGTAGCCGCTGAAATCGAGTTCGCCGGCCATCTGCAGACCCGCCAGATCGGAGTTCGCCGAACGCGGCCCCTTGAACAACAGTCCCTGCCAGCGCTCCAGCTTTTCACGATGCAGGTTGAGGCAGGGATTTTCCGGAAAGTGCGGCGCGCCGATAAGGAGACCATCCGGGTTGTAGGTCCAGCGATGAATCGGACACACGACGTTCCGGTCCGCCACACCCGAGCCCTGCAGCATGATTGCCTGACGATGACGGCAGACATTGGACATCCGGTAAAAACCGTCATCCCGGTTGATCAGCATTTTCGAGTGATCCAACCACTCGAGCGAGCGGAACTGGTTGGCTTCCGGCACCATGAGTTCATGGCCGACATAGCCGGGACCGGCGTCGAAGAGGACGCGCTTCTCCAGTTCGAAGATCTTTTCGTCGAAATACCACGAGACCGGCAACTGCGAAACTGCCGGAGAAAGAAGTGCCTGAGAAGCGATGTCAGACATCCCGAACCCCCTTGATCAAGGCGAAAGCCCGAAACGTAAAGCCGAGCATTATATGATATTACGCGTTTGACCTGAAGCCCGACGATAGGCTATTTTTACGGTTTGCCTCACCTCGAATCCGGCCGCGCATGGTCAAAACACCCTCAAGCAAGTCTGCCAGCTTCGAATCCGCCGTCGCCGAACTGGAAACCATTGTCCAGCAAATGGAAAATGGCCAGCTACCGCTCGACGAAGCCCTCACCGCCTACCAGCGCGGTATCGCCCTTCTTCGCCACTGTCAGACTCAACTCGCCAAGGCCGAGCAAACCATCCGCGTCCTCGACGCCGAAGCCACTCCGGGAGACCCCCAGCCATGACCGCCGCCACGTTCAGCCAATGGATGGGCGACATCCAACAGCGTACCGAATCCGCCCTCGATCAGGCCCTGCCCGACGCTGAAATCGTGCCCGCCCGCCTGCACGAAGCCATGCGCTACGCCGTTCTCGGCGGCGGCAAGCGGGTACGTCCGCTGCTCGTACATGCCGCCGGCCAGCTCACCGGCGCCGCACCGGAGCGCCTCGACCGGGTCGCCTGCGCCATCGAGATGATCCACGCCTATTCGCTGGTCCACGACGATATGCCGTGCATGGACGATGACGTCTTGCGCCGCGGCAAGCCCACCGTCCACGTCCAATACGACGACGCCACCGCCCTGTTGGTGGGCGACGCGCTGCAGACCCAGGCTTTCCAGCACATCGCCGACGCAGCCGTGAGCGACGACCCCCAGCGCCAGATCGCCATGATCCGCCAACTCGCCCAAGCCACCGGCTCCCGCGGCATGTGCGGCGGCCAAGCCATCGATCTGGCCTCCGTCGGCCTTCAGCTCAGCCTTGCCGAACTGGAGTTCATGCACATCCACAAGACCGGCGCGCTGATCCGGGCTTCGATCAACCTTGGCGTACAATGCGGTCGCCTGCTCGACGACGACGAAATGGCTTCGCTCGACCATGTCGGCAAAGTCATCGGCCTGCTGTTCCAGATCGTGGACGACATTCTCGACACCGAGGCCGACACCGCCACGCTCGGCAAGACAGCCGGCAAGGACGCCGCCAACGACAAGCCGACTTATGTGAGCCTGCTCGGCGTCACCCGAGCCCGCGAACTGGCCGAAGAGATGTGCCAGGACGCCCTCGACCGACTTGCCGCCTTCGGCGAGTCGAGTCAGCGTCTTGCCGAGTTGACGCGTTTCATCGTCCGCCGACAGTTCTGAGCCCCAGCCAGAGCCACTTCAGCAACTCGAACACCACCGATTAACGACCCGGTAACCCGGAATGCCTCACGCAACGCAGCCCGCCCAAACCCGCACCGGCCTGCTGGACAAGATCGCGTCGCCCGCAGACCTGCGCAAGCTCGAACCTGAAGCCCTTCCCGCCCTGGCCGCGGAGTTGCGCAACTTTCTTATCGATTCTGTCTCCCGTACCGGCGGCCACCTGTCCTCCAACCTCGGAACGGTCGAACTGACCATCGCTCTGCACTACGTCTTCAACACCCCCGAAGACCGCATCGTCTGGGACGTCGGCCACCAAACCTACGCCCACAAGGTCCTCACCGGCCGTCGTGCCGGCATGGCGAGCCTGCGCCAGCATCACGGGATTTCCGGATTTCCGCGGCGCAGCGAAAGCCTCTACGACACCTTCGGCACGGCCCACTCGTCCACTTCGATCTCCGCCGCCCTGGGCATGGCTGAGGCGGCCCGCCTGCGCGGCGAGGACCGCCGTGCCATTGCGGTGATCGGCGACGGCGCAATGACCGCGGGCATGGCCTTCGAGGCCCTCAACAACGCCGGCGACATCCACGACACCAATCTGCTGGTCATTCTCAACGACAACGAGATGTCCATCTCGCCGCCGGTGGGCGCCCTCAACAAACACCTTTCCCGGCTGCTATCCGGGCGCCTTTACACCGGCGCCCGCAAGATCGGCAAGCGCGTCCTCGAAAACCTCCCGCCACCGGTCATCGAACTGGCCCGCCGGACCGAGGAGCACGTCAAGGGCATGGTCATGCCCGGCACCATGTTCGAGGAATTCGGCTTCAACTACATCGGCCCGATCGATGGCCACGACCTGGAAGCCCTGCTCCCCACCTTGCAGAACCTGCGAACCCTCAAAGGTCCGCAGTTCCTGCATGTGATCACGCGCAAAGGCCAGGGCTACAAGCTCGCCGAAGCCGACCCGATCCTCTATCACGGCGTCTCCAAGTTCGACCACACGGCCGGCATCGCCACCGGCAAGGACGCCAAGGGCGGTGGCAAGCTCACCTACACGCAGGTCTTTGGCGACTGGCTATGCGACATGGCAGCCATCGACAAGCAGCTTATCGCCATCACGCCGGCCATGCGGGAAGGCTCGGGCATGGTCCGCTTCGCCCACGAATACCCCGATCGCTACTACGATGTGGGCATCGCCGAGCAACACGCCCTGACCTTCGCCGGAGGCCTTGCCTGCGAAGGCTTCAAGCCGGTGGTGGCGATCTACTCCACGTTCCTGCAGCGCGCCTACGACCAGCTCATCCACGACATCGCCCTGCAGAATCTTCCGGTGATGATGGCCATCGACCGCGCCGGCCTCGTCGGCGCCGACGGCGCCACCC
>NZ_CALAYQ010000188.1:0-16839 GCF_937894855.1 uncultured Zoogloea sp. | reverse complement strand
CCGACAGCCCCGCCAACCTCAACGGCGGCTGGCTGCAGGCCCAGATCACCACCAACGGCGCCGCCGAAGACCAGCTCTCGGTGCTCAACCAGGGCACCGGCGCCGGCCAGATCGGCGTTTCCGGCAGCAACGTCACCTACGGCGGCACGATCATCGGCACCATCGACGCCAGCAACACCGGCGCCAATGGCGGCGCCCTGCGCATCAACCTGAACAGCAGTGCCACCCAGGCCGCGGTCCAGGCACTGGCCCGGGTGATCTGTTACGCCAACACGTCCGACACGCCGTCCACCGCCAGCCGCACCGTCACCTACACCTTGAACGACGGCGGCAACACCGGCAGCGGCGGCGCCCTCCAGGGCACCCGTACCGCCACCATCAACGTCACCGCGGTGGACGACCCCGCCGTGCTGACCCTCAGCCGCAGCAGCAGCGGCTACGACGAGAACGACGGCAGCTTCTACGTCGATAGCGCCCTCACCCTCACCGACGCGGACAGCACCACCCTGAATGGCGCCCGGGTGGTCATCACCTCCAACCTCGTCTCCGCCGAAGACCGCCTGCAGCCCGCCTCGGGCACCGATGTCAGCGGCAAGATCACCTACGCCTACAACACCAGCACCGGCATCCTTACCCTCACCGGCACCGCGACGATCGCCGAATACCAGGCCGCCCTGCGCGCGGTGAAGTACTACAACCTCAGCGAAAACCCGACCACCACCGCCCGCACCATCAGCATGACCATCGGTGATGCGCTGGCCCTGAGCTTTGGTGGCAAGACCCACTACTACGAGTACGTCTCCGGCAGCTACAGCTGGACCGCCGCCAAGACCGCCGCCGAAGGCCGCACCTTCCAGGGCATGACGGGCTACCTGGCCACCATCACCAGCCAGGGAGAAAACGACTTCATCAAGCAAAAGCTCGGCGCGGACGCCTGGATCGGCGCCTCGGACGACTACACCTATATCAACGCCGCCACCGGCACCACCACCTTCGCCAGCCAGAGCGCCGCCGAAGGCAAGTGGTACTGGGTCACCGGCCCCGAAAAGGGCACCCTGATCTCTACCGGCAATGGCAGCCCCGTCACCGCCAGCGGCGGCTACGCCTACTGGAATGCCGGCGAACCCAACAACTCGGGCAGCACCGAGCACTACGGCGAGATCTATTCGTCGGGTGGCTCCTCTGGCAAATGGAACGACCTGCCGAACAGCGCGCTGCTCCCGTATGTGGTCGAGTACAGCGACAACGGCGGCACGCCCACCTTCAGCAAGACCATCGCGATCACCCCGGTCCGCAAGAACGACGCCCCGGTGAACAACGCCCCGTCCGCCGTGACTGCCATCCAGGAAGACGCGGTCAACAACTCCGGCTCACTGGTGTCGAGCTTCCTGTCGTCCTCCGATGTTGACGCCAGCGCCGTGACCGGGATCGCCGTCACCGCCAACGACAACAGCCACGGCAACTGGCAGTTCTCGACCGACGGCGGCGCCAACTGGGTTGCCTTCGGCACCACCTCCGATGCCGCCGCCCGCCTGCTGCGCAGCACCGACAAGATCCGCTTCGTGCCCGCCGCCGACTACGCCGGCACGGCCACCATCACCTACCGCGCCTGGGACCGCACCAGCGGCACCGCTGGCCTGACCGCCGACCTCTCCGCGGCCACCAGCTATGGCTCCACCAAGGCCGTCGCCAATGGCGACGAAACCGCCTTCTCCGCCACCAAGCAGACCGCCACACTCACCATCACCGCCGTGAATGACGCGCCGGTGCTCACCGCCGCCGCGCCCAGCCTCACCGGCATCACCGAAGACGACACCAGCAACAGCGGCCAGACCGTCTCCAGCGTGCTCGGCACCTCGGTCAATGACGTGGACAGCGGTGCCGCGTCCGGCATCGCCGTCACCAGCCTGGTGAGCGGCAACGGCACCTGGCAGTACTCCACCAACGGCGGCTCCAGCTGGACCAACGTCGGCGCCGTCTCGACCACCAACGCGCTCCTGCTGCGCAGCACCGACAAGCTGCGCTTCGTGCCCGACGCCAAGAACACCACCACCGCCAGCTTCACCTACAAGGCGTGGGACCAGACCGGCGCCACCGCCGGCCAGCAGGGCACGTACGCCAGCACCGCCACCAGCGGCGGCAGCAGCCCCTACTCCACCGCCACCGACACCGCCACGATCGCCGTCACTGCGGTCAATGACGCACCGGTGCTCGGCACCCCGGCCAACTTCGCCAGCATCAGCGAAGACGCCACCAACAACGCCGGCCAGACCGTCTCCAGCCTCCTCGGCAGTGCGATGACCGACGCCGACAGCGGCGCCGTCCAGGGCGTCGCCATCACCGGCGCCACCAACGGCGGCGCCACCGGCGGCTGGCAATACTCCACCGACGGCGGCAGCACCTGGCAATCCCTGGGCACGCCCAGCGCCACCACCGCCCTGCTGCTCAAGAGCAACGACCGCGTGCGCTTCAACCCGGACGGCTTCAAGGGCGGCACACCCACCCTCAGCCTGCGCGGCTGGGATCAGACCAGCGGCACCGCCACCAGCGGCGCGACCCGTGGCGAGGCTGACGTCTCCACCAATGGTGGCATCAACGCCTTCTCGAGCAGCGAATACACCCTCAGCGCCAACGTCACCAACGTGAACGACGCGCCGCAATTCACCACCGGCGCCTCCGCTGGCGCCTTCACCGAGAACGCTGGCGCCGTCAACGTGGGTAGCGGCCTCGTCATCGCCGACGACGGCGGCCAGCTGAGCCGCGCCACCGTCGCCATCAGCAGCGGCTTCACCGCTGGCGACACCCTGGCCGTCGGCACCGCTGGCGGGCTCACCGTCAGCTACAGCAGCCAGACCGGCGTACTCACCCTGTCCGGTACGGCGTCTGTCGCCACCTATCAGGCCGCGCTCAACTCGATCACCTTCAACACCGCGTCCGAAGACCCGACCGTCAACAGCGCCACACGCACGCTCACCTGGAAGGCCACCGACACCGCTGGCGTCAGCAGTGCCGACAGCACCAGCACGATCAACGTCACGCCGCTGGCCGACGCCCCGGTGCTCTCCGGCCAGCCGGCCACCTGGAACTACACCGAAGACGACGGCGCCCGCGTCATCGCCCCCAGCCTCAGCCTCAGCGATGTGGACGACACCCAGTTGGCGGGTGCCACCGTCAGCATCACCGGCACCGGCTACCTGACCGACGGCCGCGAGACCCTCGCCGCCATCACCACCGGCACCGGCATCACCGCCAGCTTCGACGCCACCACCGGCGTGCTCACCCTGTCCGGCACCGACAGCGTCGCCAACTATCAGAAGGTGCTGCGCTCGGTCACCTACGGCAACACCGCCAACTACAACTCGCCCGATCCGGACAACGTCGACCTGTTCACCTCCGGCGGCAGCCAGAACAATCTGCGCACCGTCACCTGGCAGGTCACCGACGCCAACTCCGACGGCGCCGGCGCCACCAGCTCGGCCGCCCGCACCACCGACATCACCCTCAAGAACGCCAACGAGATCCCGCAGGTCACCAACATCACCGGGTCGGCCAGCGCCTCCCCGCTCGACTACGTCGAAGGTGGCGCCCCGGCCACCCTCGAAGGCGCCCTCACCGTCCTCGACGACACCGGCACCATCGGCAGCGACAACGCCATCACCGGCGCCATTGTCCGCATCACCACCGGTCTCGACGCCCAGGACGAGCTGGGCTACTTCGACGCCGGCGCCCTCGGCGCAGCCGGCTGGACCCAGTCCGGCACCGCCCTCAGCGGCACCCTCAGCGGCACTAACGGCAGCGGCGCGGTCGAGATCAGCTACACCTACGATGCCGCCAACGGCGAGATCGTCCTCGCCACCACGGCCGGCACCGCCGGCAAGGCCGACTACACCGCCGTGATGCAGAAGATCGGCTTCCGCAGCACCAGCGACGACCCCACCGCCAGCAACGCCTTGCGCACCCTCATCTGGCGCGTCACCGACAACGCCGGCGTCGAGAGCCAGGTCACCGCCGCCCAGAGCACCGTGGTGCGCATCGAAGCCATCAACGACGCGCCGGTCGTCACCACCGGCGGTGCCAGCATCGGCTACACCGAAGGCTCCACGCCGGTCGTCGCAATATCCAACCTCAGCTTCACCGACCCGGACGACACCACCCTCAGCACCGCCACCGTCAGCATCTCCGCCGGTGGCGTGAGCGGCGATCTGCTGGCGATCGACGCCTCGGTGCTCAGCGCGGCCGGCCTCGCGCTCGACCCCTCCAGCACCGCCACGTCGCTGGTCATCACCGGCAACGCAAGCCTCGCCACCTACGAAAGCGTGCTGCGCCAGATCACCTTCAGCTCGTCCAGCGACAACCCGACTAGCGACGGCACTTCCACCTCGCGCACCCTCACCTGGACGGTCACCGACAGCTTCGGCAGCCGCCTGACGGACCACCCCGCCACCAACGACAGCAGCACCGCCGCCGAAACCAGTGCCGGCGCCACCAGCACCATCACCGTCGCCCCGGCCAACGACGCGCCGACCCTCTCGGGCCTGCCCGGCACTGCCGCGAGCTACACCGAAGGCGGCAGCGCCGTCGTGCTGGCGGGTGCCATCAGCCTCGCCGACGTGGACGACGCCAACCTCACCGAAGCCCGCGTGTGGATCAGCGGCGACTTCACCGCAGGCGACACCCTGTCGGCCACCGTGGGCGCCAGCGGCATCACCGCCAGCTACAACAGCGCCACCGGCGTGCTCACCCTCACCCACGCCGGCGCCACCAAGGCCACCTTCGAGAGCGTCCTGCGCACCGTCACCTACAGCAGCACCGCCGACGATCCCACCGCGGTCTCCGGCACCCGCAGCATCAGCTGGCAGGTCACCGACGCCGACGCCGCCACCAGCGGCGCCAACCTGCTCGACAGCAGCGTCGGCACCAGCAGCGTCGCCCTCACCGCCACCGACAACGCCACCAGCGTCGGCGGCCTCGGCAGCGCCAGCTACGTGGAAAAGGGCTCGGCTACCGTCATCGCCCCGTCGATCACCCTTGCCGACGCCGACGACACCACCCTCGAAGGCATCAGCGTCAGCATCTCCGGCAACTTCACCAGCGGCGACACGCTGGCGGTCACCGCGCCGCTCTCCGGCACCGGCATCTCCGCCTCGTACAACGCCGGCACCGGTGTGCTCACCCTCACCGGCACCGCCACCCTGGCCGACTACCAGGCCGTCGCCCGTTCGATCGTCTTCTCCACGTCCAGCGACAACCCCACTGGCACCGCCACCAGCCGCAGCCTCACCTGGGCCACCACCAGCAGCTTCGGCTCGCGCCTCACCGACGCAGCCGGCGGCAACGATGGCAGCAGCGGTACCGTCACCGCCAACGCCGGCACCAGCAGCCTGTCGATCACCGCCCGCAACGATGCGCCCACCCTGGCGCTCAACCACAACACCGCGCTCGACGCCTCTACCGTGGTCTTCGAGCAGGGCGGCGCGCCGGTTTACGTGCTCGACAACTCCAACCCCAACGTCGTCGGCAGCGCCACCGTCAGCGACGTGGACGATGCCTACGTGGCCAGCGCCAGCGTGGTCATCAGCAACAACCGCAGCAGCGCCGACGTCCTGTCGGTGGCCACGCCCAGCGGCTGGAGCCGCTCCGGCAGCGTGCTCACCACCGGCTCCGGCGCCCAGATCAATGTCACCTACAACGCCGGCACCGGCACCCTGAGCCTCACCACGGCCAGCGGCAACGTCACCAAGGCCGAGTTCGAGAGCCTGCTCGAGCACGTCCAGTACCAGAACGGCTCGTCCTCGCCCACCGACACCGGCGCCAGCCGCGCGCTCACCTGGACGATCACCGACGCCAACGGCGTGGCCGACAGCACCTTCGGCGCCCAGAGCGCCACCGGCACCAGCTATCTGGTGATCCGCGACCTGAACGACGCACCGACCATCTCGCCCACCAGCGCCACCGCCAGCTACACCGAAGGTGCCGCCAGCGTCACCGTGCCGACGATCACCGTCACCGACCCGGACCCGGACGAAATCGTCACCGCCACCCTGACCCTCGCCGACCCCACCCTGGGCAGCCTCAACGTACCCACCGGCGCCGCCTACAACCCCGGCACCGGCGTGTGGACCTTCACCGGCAGCGTCTCGGCGGTGAACACCGCGCTGGCCTCGCTGCACTTCACTCCGGGCACCAACACCGACGTCAACACCACCATCAGCATCTTGATCGCTGATGGCGGCGAAGACAGCGCCACGGCGGCCACCGGCACCATCGCCCTCAACGTGACAGCAGTGAATGATGCCCCCGTCCTCACCCCGGCCGCACCGGTCCTTGCCGGCCTCACCGAAGACGCCACCAACGACGCCGGCCAGACCGTCGCCAGCTTCCGTGGTGCCATCACCGACGTGGATAACGGCGCCCTTTCCGGCATCGTCATCGTCGACCAGACCCCGGGCAACGGCCACTGGGAATTCAAGATCGGCAGCGGCAGCTGGACGGCCTTCGGCACGGTTTCGTCCTCCTCGGCCATCGCCCTGGCCGACGCCGACTTGATCCGCTTCGTGCCCAACGGCGAGAACGCCACCACCGCCAGCTTCACCTACCGCGCGTGGGACGGCGCCGGCGCCACCGCCGGCAGCGGCGTGGATGCCAGCACCACCGGCAACGCCTCGCATTTCTCGTCCGCCTCCGACGAAGCCAGCATCACCGTCACCGCGGTCAATGACGCGCCGGTGCTCGCCGCTGGCGACAGCACCCTCACCGCCATCACCGAGGACGACACCACCAACGCCGGCCAGCTGATCTCCGCCCTGCGTGGCACCACCACCGACGTGGACACCGGCGCCGTCAAGGGCGTCGCGATCACCGGCCTCACCAGTGGCAACGGCACCTGGCAGTACTCCACCGACGGCGGCGCCACCTGGACCAACGCCAACGACGGCGGCACTGTCACTGGCACCCACGCCCTGCTGCTGGCCGACACCGACCGCATCCGTTTCCTGCCCAACGGCCAGAACGCCACCACGGCCAACCTCACCTACCGCGCCTGGGACCGCAGCACCGGCACCGCCGGCCACTACGCCGACACCAGCGTGAACGGCGGCACCTCCGCCTTCTCCGCCCAGCAGAACGGCATGGACATCACCGTCACCGCGGTGAACGACGCCCCGGTGCTCGCCTCTGCGCTGCCGACCCTCACGCCGCTCACCGAAGACGACACCGGCAACACCGGCCAGACTGTCGCCAGCTTCATCGGCAGCACCATCAGCGACGTGGATGCAGGTGCGGTGCAGGGCATCGCCATCAGCGCCACCGCCAACGGCAACGGCCATTGGGAATACTCCACCAACGGCGGCAGCACCTGGAACACCGTCACCGGGCTCACCGGCGCCAACGGCCTGCTGCTCGCGAGCACCGACAAGATCCGCTTCGTGCCGGACGGCCAGAACGCCACCACCGCCACCCTCACCTACCACGCGTGGGACCAGAGCACCGGCACCTCCGGCACCCTGGTCAGCCTGGCGGCCACCGGCAGCACCTCGGCCTTCTCGCCCACCAACAACCAGGCGTCGATCGCGGTCAGCGCCGTCAATGACGCGCCGGTGCTCGCAGCCGGCGACACCACCCTCACGCCGCTCACCGAAGACGACACCAGCAACGCCGGTCAGCTCGTCTCCGCCCTGCGCGGCGTCACCACCGACGCCGACTCCGGTGCGGTGCAAGGCGTGGCGATCACCGGCCTCACCAGCGGCAACGGCACCTGGCAGTACTCCACCGACGGCGGCACCACCTGGGTCAATGCCGACGTGGGCGGCGCCGTGACCGGCACCCATGCCTTGCTGCTGGCCGACACCGACCGCATCCGCTTCCTGCCCAACGGCCAGAACGCCACCACCGCGGCGCTCACCTACCGCGCCTGGGACCGCAGTGCCGGCACCAGCGGCGGCTACGCCGACACCAGCACCAATGGCGCCACCTCTGCCTTCTCTGCCCGGCAGAACGGCATGAACATCGCCGTCAGCGCGGTCAATGACGCCCCGGTCCTGGCCCCGGCGACCCCGACGCTCCCGTCGATCACCGAAGACGACACTGCCAACGCCGGCCAGACTGTCGCCAGCTTCCTCGGCAGCACCATCAGCGACGTGGATAGCGGCGCCCTCCCGGGCATCGCCATCACCGCCGCGGACAACGGCAATGGCCACTGGGAATACTCCACCAACGGCGGCACCACCTGGAACACCGTCACCGGCCTCACCGGCAGCAACGGCCTGCTGCTCAACAGCACCGACAAGATCCGCTTCGTCCCCAACGCCGAAAACCCCACCAACGCCCACCTCACCTACCGCGCGTGGGATCGCACCACCGGCACCGCCGGCACCCTCACCAGCCTGGCCGCCACCGGCGGCGCATCGCCCTTCTCGAGCGCGACCAACGTGGTATCGATCACCGTCGACGCGGTCAACGACGCCCCGATCAACGATGTCACCCCGAGCTACAGCGGCGACTTCCGCGGTGACGGCACCCTGCGTCAGGACGGCACCGTCACCGCCAATCCGGGCCTGTGGCACGACGTGGATGCCGGCGACCCGGCCACCACCTTCCGCTATGTCTGGGAAGTGGCCGACGATGCCGCCGGCACCAACCTGCGCACCATCACCGGCGCCACCGCCCCGAGCTACACCCTCACCGCGGCCGAGATCGGCAAGTTCGTCCGGGTCAAGGTCTTCGGCGGCGACGGCACCACCGAGACGGTCGCCACCGGCGCCTTCAAGGCGGTCACCAACGTCGATCCGCAGAACACCGGCTCCCTCGACACCCAGGACGCCACCGAGAGCGTGCCGTTCAGCTTCACCGTCCCCACCGGCACCTTTGCCGACGCCAACGGCGAAGACACCCTGCACTACTCGGCCACCCTGGCCGACGGCAGCCCGCTGCCCGCCTGGCTCCACTTCGATCCGGTCACCCGCACCTTCTCGGGCACCCCGGGCGGCGGCGACATCGCCGTGCTGCAGATCCGCGTGATCGCCGACGACCACGGCAACCAGCCCGCCCACGCCGACTTCACCCTCCGCGTCGCTGGCGTGCCGGTCAAGCCGGTCGAAGCCAAACCGGAAGTCGAGGTCGAGCCGCCCGTCACGCCGGTGGCCGACCCGATGCCGGTCAAGGCGCCGGCCGACACCGGCTGGACGGCCCCAGCAGCCGGCAGCGGTTCGATCGGCGGAACCTGGACGGTCCCCAAGGGCGATGGCTTCTTCAGTCCGGCCGACCGCGCCCTGTCGGTCACCAGCATCGCCCCGACGCCCGACGCCAGCCGTGCGCCGGTGGGCGGCACCACACCCACCGTCGCCGAAACCCGCCCGGTCACCCAGACCACCGGCCAGAGCGGCCTGACCCGCTCCGACGGTTTCCGCATCGTCGTCCAGGCGCCGGAATCCAAGGCCGACACCAACCTTGTCCTGAGCCGCCCGCTCAACGACCAGGACGTCCGGCCGTCCTCGCCGATCAAGCTGGTCGTTCCGCCCGACACCTTCACCCACACCCGCCTGGATGCGCGCGTACAGCTCTCCGCCCAACTCATCGACGGCACGCCGCTGCCCAACTGGCTGCGCTTCGACGCCCGCAAGGGCGAGTTCATCGGCATTCCGCCGGCGGACTTCGATGGCGATGTCGAGGTCAAGGTCACCGCCAAGGACAACTTCGGCAATCAGGTGTCGACGGTCTTCCGCATCCGTGTCAGCAATGGTCAGCGGGTTTCGTTCAACGGTCGTGAGGGCCTCAGCGCCCAGTTCCGCACGGCCAGCGCCCCCGGGCGTGACGCCGTACGGAGCAGCCTGGTCGAACATGCCCGCCAGGCCCGCGCCCGCAGCGTCTGATCCGCCACCCAGTCGAGGTCACCGTGAGCAGCCCGTCCGATAACGACGCCTTCATTTCCCACTCCCTCGGCGCGCTGTTGCACCTGGCGCGCCGGGCCCGGCTGGCGGCGTCGCCGGCGGAACTGGGCTTCATCGCGGTGAACGAGACCCTGGCCCTCGCGCCCTACCGGCAAGCCGCCCTGTGGCTGGCCGATCGGGGCGTGGTGGCCTTGTCCGGGGTGGTCAGCCCGGATGCCAACGCCCCCTTCGCCCAGTGGCTGGAGCGGGTCGCACGACAACTCCTCAAGGAAGGCGACACCCCCTGCGTGGTGTCGCCCAACACCCTGGCACCCGCCGAGGCGGCCGAATGGGACGAATGGCTCCCGGCCCACGCCCTGTGGGTGCCCCTTTCCAGATCGACCCCGGGCGGCCTGCTGCTTGCCCGGGACACCCCGTGGCAACCGGGTGAGATCGGCCTCGTCACCGAATGGGCCGACATCTGGAGCCACGAATGGCAGATCCAGGCTAAACCCGACGCCAGGAGCCGCTGGCGCATGCTGGCCGACGCCTGGCCCGATGCTGCCGACCGCAAGGCCTGGCGCCGCCACTGGCTTACCTTTCATGGCTGGCGCTTCCGGCTCAAGCGGATGCGCCGATGGCAGGCCGCCGACCTGCGCACCAATGTGGCCGCCCTGTGGCACCGGCGCACCCTGCGTTACTCGATCCTCGCCGCTGCCGTGGCGCTGTTTCCGGTGCGCTTCAGCGTGCTCGCTCCGGGCGAACTCGTCCCGGCCCAGCCGGCGGTCGTCCGCGCACCGCTGGACGGCACGGTGGACAAGTTCTTCGTCACCCCCAACAGCCAGGTCAAGGCCGGCGACAAGCTGTTCCAGCTCGATCTCACCACCCTCTCCAGCCGCCTCGCGGTGGCCAAGCAAGGGCTGGTGACCGCCGAAGCGGAATACCGCCAGTCGGCCCAGCAAGCCGTGTTCGACCCCAAGAGCAAGGCCCAGCTGGCGATCCTGCAAGGCCGCATCGCCGAGCGTCAGGCCGAAGCCGACCTGCTCTCGGCTCAGTTCGCAAAAGCCCAGGCCACCGCGCCGCGGGACGGCATCGTGCTGATGGACGACCCGAGCGAGTGGATCGGCAAGCCGGTGTCCACGGGCGAACGCATCATCACCATCGCCGGCGCCGACGACGCCGAGGTGGAAGCCTGGCTCAGCCCCGGCGACGTCATCGACCTGCCGCCGGGCGCCGAAGTCACCCTCTACCTCAACGCCTCGCCGCTGAAGCCGGTGGAAGCCTCCGTGCGCTACCTCGCCCATGAGGCAGTGTCGCGGCCCGACGGCAGCTTTGCCTACCGCCTGCGCGCCACGCTCGCCGACGGTCAGGAAAAGCCGCGGGTTGGCCTCAAGGGCACCGTGAAGGTGCGCGGCGAGCACGTGCCGCTGGCCTACTGGGTGCTGCGCCGCCCGCTGGCGAGCCTGCGCCAGGCCACCGGCCTCTGAGGAGCCAGCGCGATGCAGGCAGCCCTCGACGCCTCCGCCCTCGCGGCCGATCTTCCCCGCAACCTCCCGCCGCTGCGCGACGAACTCGCCCTCCTCGACGGCCCGGCGGGCCTTGATGGCGCACCCACCTGGAGCCTCCACGATCCGGTGCGCAACCAGTTCTACCGCATCGACTGGACCACCTTCGAGATCCTCGCCCGCTGGCACCTGGGCGATCCGGCGAAGATCGTCGACGCCATTGAAGCCGAGACCACCCTCAACCTCGACGCGCACGACGTGGATCTGGTGGTGCGCTTCCTCACCGATCACCAGCTCATCCGGCCCCTCGGCGAAGCCGGCACCGCCCGCCTCGTCTTTCAGGAGAAAGCCCGCCACAACACCCTGTGGCAATGGCTGCTGCACCACTACCTGTTCTTCCGCGTGCCGCTGATCCGCCCGGACCGCTGGCTGGTGCGCCAGCTGCCGCGAGTCGAGCTGTTCTACTCGGCCACCTTCCTGCGCGTCACCCTCGCCGCGCTGGCGCTGGGGCTGTATCAGGTGGTGCGCCAGTGGGAGCACTTCGCCGCCACGCTGGTGGATACCCTCACCTGGCAGGGCGCGATGGGCTACGGCGTGGCGCTGATCTTCGTGAAGGTGCTCCACGAGTTCGGCCACGCCTTCACCGCCCGGCGGCTGGGCTGCCGGGTGCCGACCATGGGTGTCGCCTTCCTGGTGATGTGGCCGGTGGCCTACACCGACGTGAACGAAGCCTGGCGCCTGACCCGCCGGCAGGACCGCCTCGCCGTGGGCGCCGCCGGCATCCTCACCGAACTCGCCGTGGCCGCCTGGGCAACGCTCGCCTGGGCACTGCTGCCCGACGGCACCCTGCGCGGCACCGCCTTCATGCTGGCCACCACCACCTGGGTCGCCACCGTGGCGATCAACGCGAGCCCCTTCATGCGCTTCGACGGCTACTTCCTGCTATCCGACTATCTCGACTTTCCCAACCTCCACGCCCGCTCCTTTGCGCTGGCCCGCTGGGACCTGCGCGAGCGCCTGTTCGGCCTCGGCGAGCCGGTGCCGGAATTCCTGCCGGCGGCCCGTCGCCGGGGGCTCATCCTCTTCGCCTACGGCGTCTGGCTGTACCGGCTGGTGCTATTCATCGGCATCGCCCTGCTGGTGTACCACTACTTCTTCAAGGCGCTCGGGATTCTGTTGTTTGCGGTCGAGATCGGATGGTTCGTGATGTTGCCCATGTGGAAGGAAATCACCGAGTGGCGCAGCCGCTGGCCCGAGATCAAGGCCAAGGGCGGCGGTCGCGGCAAGCTGTGGCTGCTGATCCTGCTGCTCTTCGTGGCCATCGTGCCGTGGAACTTCCAGGTGAGCAGCCAGGGCCTGATGCGCTCGGCGCGCCACTACCCGTTATTCTCCCCGGGCCCGGCGCAGATCGAGGCAATGCCGGTAAAGCCCGGCGATGGGGTGACCGCCGGCCAGATGATCCTGAAGCTCAGCACCGACGACGCCGAGTACCGCCGCCGCCTCGCCGAAGCCCGCTTCTCGCGGCTGGCCTGGCAGGCTGAAGTCTCGGGCCTCGACGAAACCCTGCGCGCCCGTCAGCCGGTAACCGTCGAGGAACTCGAAGCCGCCAAGGCCGAACTCGCCGGCACCGCTGATGAACTCAAGCGCTACACCGTCACCGCGCCCTTCGACGGGGTGCTCGCCGACATCGCGCCCGACCTGCGCGTGGGCGAAACCGTGGGCCGTCAGCAGCAGCTGGGCGTGCTCATCGATCCTAAGGCGTGGGAAGTGGAAACCTATCTCACCGACGCCGAGGTGGAACGTGTGTCGGTGGGCGACAGCGGACGCTTCCTGCCGGAAACCCCGGGCCTGCCGACCCGCGCCCTGAAGGTGGTGCGCATTGACCGGGACGCCACCCGCGCCCTGCCGGACGCCATGCTGGCTGTGGGCCACGGCGGCGAGGTGCTGGTGCGCGAACGCAACGGGCAGCTGATCCCCGAGCGGGCGGTGTATCGCGTGGTGCTGGCGGTGGATGAAGGCGAGCAGCCCCCGGGCCATGTGCTGCGCGGCGCGGTGACGATCTACGGCCAGCCGAAATCCCTTGCCGGCGATTTCGTCCGCTCCGGCGCCGCACTGCTGATCCGCGAATCGGGCTGGTAAGACGGCCGGGCCCGGTCCGTCCGGCAAAGGCCCATCTCAAGCCCCATCACCAGCGCCATCAACCCGACGCAGGCGGCTCGCCCATCCGCCTGCGTATCGTACAGTTCGACCACCACTCACAGGCCAGATCTGAATCACCGTTCAGGCAGACGGCCAGCCGAACCCATCTCAGCCAGAGCGCTGGTCGTCAATCCCGACCTTAGCGGCAATCCTCCGGCAAGGTTGGCGCCGGCAGACGCTGGGCGCGGCAACGCCAGGCCGTTTTACCGTCGGCCGACTCGGTGAGCTCCCAGATCAGCCGGCCGCCGTCCGGAAAGCCCGCGCCCTGGCGAATCGTGACGACCATCGCCGGCCCGTCCATCTCGATGCCGTAGACGTGAAGCGGCGGCGTGGGAATGAAGCCCGCCTCCACCAGCTTGGCCGGCAGTTCATCGTGCTGACGCCGGTAGGCTTCCACCGACTCGACCGCCCTGCGCCCGAGGGCTGCGGCCTCGGCCACCTTGGCCTTGTTCACGTAGGTCTGGTACTGGGGAATCGCCACTGCCGCCAACATCCCGAGCACCACGAAACCCAGCAGCACAAAGCCGATGATCGCCCCGCTGCGGCTGGTTCCGCCTTTTCCTTCGAGCACGCCCAGCTGATAGGCAGGATCGGTGCCCGCAGCCAGCGCCTCTTCGATCTTCTGGTTGCAGTGGGCGTGGTAAAGCATGTTGCCGTACATGCCCGGCAGCGCCACCTGGGCGATCAGCGCAATGAGCGGGCCAATGTCGCCGAAGATTATCCCGATGATCCAGGCGAGGAGGTTGGCGGCCACGAGATAGGCAAAGCCGACCGCCCACATCCGCCGGTAGATGAACCAGAAGAAGGTCAGCAGCGCCGCCGGCCAGTTCCAGCTGGGCCCGGCCTTGCCGGCCTCGTCGAAAGCCTGGAAGCGGCTGAGGTAGTACTCCTGATTCTTTGGGCCGATGGCGGCCCGGTAAAGCGCCTCACGGTCGGACATGACTAGCCTCTGACAATCCAAAATTGTTTATCGCTGTAAGCCTATCCAGAAGTGACGCAACAGGCAAACGGCATTGTGCTGAAGGCCCGTGCCTCAGCCATTCTCGGGCTGATCGGCGGGCGTCTCGCCCCAGCGGAGCATGCCCGCCACCGGCAGGCCGAACAGATCCAGCGCCCGCGCCACGCTGTGGGTGACCAGCGCCTCCACCGACGCCGGCTTGTGATACAGCGCCGGCACCGGCGGAAAGATCACACCGCCCATCTCGGTGACGGCCGTCATGTTGCGCAGATGGCCCAGATGCAGCGGTGTCTCGCGCACCATCAGCACCAGGCGGCGGCGTTCCTTCAGCACCACGTCGGCGGCGCGGGTGAGGAGATTTTCGGTGATGCCGTGGGCGATCGCCCCCAGGCTGCTCATGGAACACGGCGCCACCAGCATCCCGAGGGTCTGGAACGAGCCGCTGGAGATCGCCGCGCCGAGGTTCTGCGGCGTATGGACGACATCTGCCAGCGCCTCCGCCGCGCCGGGCGGCACGTCGGTCTCCATCGCCCGGGTGAGCTGGGCGCCCTTCGAGATCACGAGATGCACTTCCACGTCCATCGGCCGCAGGAGCTCGAGGGCCTTCATGCCGTACTGGAAACCACTGGCGCCGCTGATGCCGACGACGATGCGGGGCTTGCTCATGTTTGATTAGGGGATAAAGGATTGACCGGACAAGGCGCCCAATCCTGCCACGTCCGCCGCGCCTTGCCTACCGGCGCACAACGCTGCACAGGCAGCCAGTTGCGGCTGGCGGTATAATGCCCCGCTTCCCGTTTTCACCTCCGGAACCCGCCGTGCACAAGAAAATCCTGATCCTCGATTTCGGCTCCCAGGTCACCCAGCTCATCGCCCGCCGCGTGCGCGAACAGCAGGTGTACTGCGAAATCCATCCCTACGACGTCTCCGACGACTTCGTCCGCAACTTCGCGCCCGAGGGGATCATCCTGTCCGGCGGCCCCAACTCGGTCTATGAAGCCACCGAATGGAAGGCCCCGATGGCCGTCTTCGAGATCGGCGTGCCGGTGCTGGGCATCTGCTACGGCATGCAGACCATGGCCAGCCAGCTCGGCGGCAAGGTCGAGAGCTCCGGCAAGCGCGAGTTCGGCTACGCCGAGATCCGCGCCCGCGGCCACTCTGAACTCTTCCGCAACATCCAGGACCGCAGCAACATTGATGGCCACGGCCTGCTCGACGTGTGGATGAGCCACGGCGACAAGGTCACCGAGCTGCCCTCCGGCTTCAAGGTCATCGCCTCCAACGAATCCACCCCCATCGCTGCGATGGCCGACGAGGCCCGCAAGTTCTACGCGGTGCAGTTCCACCCGGAAGTCACCCACACCATCAAGGGCAAGGAGATGATTGCCCGCTTCGTGCACGAGATCTGCGGCTGCCAGAACGATTGGAACATGCCCGACTACGTGGCCGAGGCCATCGAGAAGGTGCGCGCCCAGGTGGGTTCGGATGAAGTCATCCTGGGCCTCTCCGGCGGTGTCGATTCCTCTGTGGTTGCTGCGCTGCTCCACAAGGCCATCGGCGACCAGCTCACCTGCGTGTTCGTGGATAACGGCCTGCTCCGCCTCAACGAAGGCGAGATGGTGATGCAGATGTTCGCCCGCAACCTGGGCGTCAAGGTCATCCACGTGGATGCCACCGAGCAGTTCATGGGCCACCTGGCCGGCGTGACCGACCCGGAAGCCAAGCGCAAGATCATCGGCCGCGAGTTCGTCGAGGTCTTCCAGGCCGAAGCCGCCAAGCTTCCCAACGCCAAGTGGCTGGCCCAGGGCACCATCTACCCGGACGTGATCGAATCCGCCGGCGCCAAGACCGGCAAGGCCCACGCCATCAAGAGCCACCACAACGTGGGCGGCCTGCCCGAAACCCTCAACCTCAAGCTCCTCGAGCCCCTGCGCGAACTTTTCAAGGACGAAGTGCGCGAGCTGGGCGTTGCCCTCGGCCTGCCCCACGAGATGGTCTATCGCCATCCCTTCCCCGGCCCGGGCCTCGGCGTGCGCATCCTTGGTGAGGTGAAGAAGGATTTCGCCGACCTCCTCCGCCGCGCCGACGCCATCTTCATCGACGAACTGCGCGCCGCCGACTGGTACGACAAGACCAGCCAGGCCTTCGCGGTGTTCCTGCCGGTGAAGAGCGTGGGCGTGATGGGCGACGGCCGCACCTACGAATACGTCGTCGCGCTGCGCGCCGTGCAGACCGCCGACTTCATGACCGCCCACTGGGCCGAGCTGCCCCACAGCCTGCTGGGCAAGGTGTCCAACCGCATCATCAACGAAGT
>NZ_CALAYQ010000187.1:0-7504 GCF_937894855.1 uncultured Zoogloea sp. | reverse complement strand
CCAGCCGCTCGACGATCCACTCCTCGCCCTGGGGCACGATGCGCACCCCCTTGGCGATCGTCACCACCACGAACACCAGAATCGCCAGCACCACCACCATTGCATTGCTCATCGCCTGCTCCTCAAACCTTCACAACCTTCAGAAAACTGCCTTCCACCGCCACCACCCGCACCCGCTCGCCGGCGGCGATGGGTTCATCCACCATGCACTCCCACTCCTCGGCGCCGAGGAGCGGCTTCTGGAAACGGACCCGGCCACGGACAAAGGGTTCGGCCGCCTTCGCCATCAGCCCGATCTCGCCGATCGAATCGCCGTCCGACTGCCCCGCCCGCGTCCGGCTCTGCAGATATTCGCCGCGCTTGAAGACCTTGAACCACAGCACCACCATCGCCAGCGACGCCGCCACCCACAGGCCCACCTGCGCCGTCTCCGAGATCGGCAGCACCAGCACCGCCAGCCCCACCACCAGCGCCCCCAGGCCAAACCAGATGATGAAGAAGGCCGGCACGGCCAGCTCTGCCACCACCAGCGCAATCCCCAGCACGATCCAGTGCCACCATTCGAGACTCATGCAACCCCCTTGCCTTTGCCTGCGGCGCCGATTCTGCGCCGCCGCTGCCAACTTAGCATTTATTTAGGCCTTGCCGAGGAAAGTCTTAGGAAACACGAACGGCGGCCAAACCTATCCTTCGGTCATCCCAACCCGATACGGAGCCGCATCATGACCGCCCAGCATTACACCGCCGCCCTCGCCCTTGCCCTTCTTGCCATCACCCCGGCCGCCATCGGCGCGGGGCCCGATGCCGCGCGTGGCCGTTATCTCGTCGCCATCAGCGGCTGCAACGACTGTCACACCCCGGGCTATGCCCAGCAGGGCGAGCGCATCCCCGAGGCCGAGCGGCTCACCGGCATGGGGGTCGGCTTCAGCGGCCCGTGGGGCGTGAGCTATCCGGCCAACCTGCGCCTGGGCGCGAGCCAGCTCGGCGAAGGAGACTGGATGGCCATGGCCCGCCGAAACGGCCTGCCGCCCATGCCCTGGACGGCCATGCAGGCCATGAGCGACGACGACCTGCGCAGCATCTACCGCTACCTGCGCGGCCTCGGCGCGGCCGGCCAACCGGTGCCCGCCGCCCTCGCCCCGGGGCAGGCCATCAACACGCCGCACTTCGTCTTCGTGCCCCAGATGCCTGGCGCGAAATGAACGCCTCAGGAACGCCTCAGCCCGGCCGCGGGGCACCCTCCGCCACCAGGATCGTCTCCCGGTCCACCGCCAGCCGGAAGCGGCCCCGCCCGGTCTTCTCGATGCGCAGCCAGTCGCAGCGGTCCTGCAGGCGCCGCTGCAGGAGGATCAGCCGCGCGTCCAAATTGTCGACGACCTCCGGCAGGTGCAGCGCCGGATCGAGGCGCAGCGCCCGGGTCGAGAACTCGCAGCGCCCGTCCCGCTGCCGGTCGCCCAGCAGCTTCCAGAGGATCGCCCCCGCCACGCCCTTGATGAGGTAGACGTCGTCGAGGAACACGCTGTCGTCCCGGGCAAAGTGGCGCACCCGCACCGGCGGGCCGGCGCCGCCAGCGGCGGCAGGCAACGGCTGGGCGATGTCGGCCTCGTCGGCCGCGTCCGGGCAGCGCAGCACCAGCATCATCAGCCCCAGCGCCGCGCCCAGGGCCACCAGCGCGTCCTCCAGGTCGTAGCCGAAGGTGCATTCCTGGCGGCTTTCCACGTAGGCCACCGCCAGCAGGCGCCCGCCGGCCATCACCGGCACCGCCAGCTGGCTCGCGGGCTCGGCGAGGCCCGGCAGGGGAATCTCGTTATCCAGCCGATCCACCAGGCCCGACTGCGCCGCTTGCTCCCGCAGTACCCGCCCGTAGGCGTATTCGCTCGCGGGAAACATGATGCGGATCGGCACCTTCTCCCGCGCCGCCACGCCGATCACCCCCACGCCCACCGGGATCTCGGCCCCCACGCCGGAGCGCTCGTAACCCCGGCTCGCCACGATGTAGAGCCGCCCGGCGGCCTCGTCGGCCATCAGCAGCATCTGGTGGGCGATGTCGAACTCCCGCTCGTGGCACGCACAGAAGCGGTCGATCAGCCCGTCGAGCCCGGTGCAGCGGTTGAGTTCATCCACGCTGCGCCTGAGCGCAGGCAGCAGCGCCGGCCCATGTGCGATGCGCGGCAGCTCGCGCCCCGGCACCGCCTCGATGGCCTGCACCCGATACACGTCCGCCCCCAGCAGCTTGAACACGCCCTCCATGCCCGTGTGGGAGGCGATCCCCGCCAGCTTGGCGCGCATCCGCTCGAACAGCGGCCCGGCCGTTTCGGTGCGCAGGTAGCGCACGGTGAGCCGGTAGCGGGCGGCGGTGTCCGGGTCCATCGTCAGCACCGTCGCCACCGGGTTGGCGAGGATGTTCTCGCGGGTCTTGTTGAAGAACTGGAAGGACAGGGCCACGTGCTGCGGGTCCACGTACATCAGCTGCGACACGTAGGTGACGTTGGGCATGCCCTCGGCGTCGCAGGTGGCGATGCCCGCCGGCACGATGCCCTCCAGGCAGCCGCGTAGCTCGTCGAGGCCCGGCCCGGTAGTCATGGCTTGCCATCCACCAGGGGCATGCCGGCCCGCGGGCCCGGCGTCTGGCCAAAGCCCTGGCTCGGGGTGAAGCTCACCGCCACCAGATCGTCCGGGCTGGCGCTCAGCAGCGCCCGGGCAAAGACCTCGGGCACCCGGAAGGGCGCCAGCCGCGCCGCCATCGCCGCCGCGTAGGGCTGCAGGCTCGCCTCGTCCCCGGCCGTCACCGCCTCCACGCGGGCATCGACGCCCTTGAGCTGCACCGTGCGATGGGTCTCCGGCTCGCTGAACACCACCGCCACCCGCCCATTGGCTTCGATGGCCGCCAGCACCGGCAGGGCCTGGGAGCGTGGCATCAGCACCGTCACCGTGCCGAGATCGTCCGACACCCGACAACCCAGCCCGCGCACCAGCGTCGCCGGCCCACGCCCATCGCAAGCCGCGATCTGCACCGAGATGCGGCTGGTGATGAAGGCGGCCAGCGCCGGGTCGAGCAGGCCGGAACACTGGGCAGGCATCGGACGAATAGCCTCCATGCAATCGGGCGGCGCAAACCGCCACGGACCAACCCCCCCCGCCGCCAGCCCTGGGCCATGCTCCGGCAAGCCAGCGCGCACATTTCTGGAGAGGTCTCCTGAAAATCATAGCAGCGCCCGCAGGGCATATCGCCCGGCGATGCGCGTGAACGCGACATCGGCGCCTCAAAGGCCAGTGCAGCCCGCAGCGATCAACCTGAAGCCACGCCAGATCATCGATCCCCGTGGCGAGATGAGCATCACGCACCGCGCCATCCCCATGTGGACGCGTTAGATCGTCAATGTGATAGCTAAAACCCTTGATAAAACACTTTCCATTAAGGGTTTTGGCTATCACATCGATGATCTATGGGCGTAGATCGAAGATCTATCGGCGTAGATGCTTGTCTCGATAGTTTCCAGCATCAATGGAAAGGCGCCCATCGAGGATCTTTCCTATCGTGATGAAGGTATGGGGCCGTAAAACGTGCAGATGGGCCGGCGTTCATGAGATTGGCCGGCCCGTGGAAAAGGTGTCGTGACGCGAGATGGCTTGGCGGGTGGTCGGGGAAGCGTAGTGGGATGGATTGCTGCCACAGGGCGATACTAGAGCGGATGCCTCCTCGCCAGACAGACCCTGAACCCTGTGTCAAATAATCGCCAGCTCTTAAGCGAAACGATTCTGCAGTTGTTATTCCCATCAGTGGGGTCAAAAAACCACGAGGCACCTCGTAGAACCCCGTCAAGTAGTGCCTCCTGAGCGTCCGAATCATCACCACCAAAGTGAATCGGCAGGGATCTGACAAACTCATCCGAACACCACTCCTGAACACCTCCGACCATATCCAAAGCACCACAATCCGCTGCACCCGCAACAAAAAGTCCTACAGGCATTAATCCGAAATACTCCAGATCAATGCCCTCTGAGTTCGAGCCAGGTCCACGTAGGTTTGCGCGTCCTTTGACAAAGACTTCACCCCACGGATATTTGGAACGGCGAGGACCACGTGCGTATCTTTCCCACTCATTCTCTGTCGGGAGACGGATCTCGAGATTGCTCGTCCCGGATAGCTTTGCGTCAAGCCATCGACAATATGCAACCGCTTCGTGCCAACTAGTGTTTGCAACTGGCATGTTAGAAGCGGGAATTCCATAGACGAAACGCTCGGGACGCCCGCCCAGTCCGCGCCACCAGCGGTCATCTTCATAACCGCCATCTTTCACGAAAGCCTGGTACTGAGCGCATGTAATCGGGTAGCGGGCAATGCGGAAAGAGGCCTCAGAGGTACGTCCTTCCGCCGCGTCACCAACCCAACTGTCTCCCTCCAGCGCTTCACACCACTCGATGTCCGGCAAACCATTTGGGAGCAACCCAACCCCCGGCCGGTCATCCAGACCGAGTCGCCCCAGCGTCAGCCATAGCTGTGCCCGCACGTCTGGCGGAAGGTAATGCAGGGCGTGCTCACAGGCCGCGCGCAACGGCGCCTTGAACTCGTCGATGCGCCAGCCCTTGGCGTGGGCCACTTCCAGACCATCCGCGAGCGCCAGCGCCGGAGCAGAGTTAGCATCCAACGCGGCGGGCTCGAAGGACGGCAGCAGGCTTTTCCACGCGGCGATGGCCCGCTCCGCCGAGTCACGCTCGGCAATGGCGCAGAACAGGAATCGCAAGGTGCGCCGCCACGCGGGCGTTCCGGCGTGGTTGGCGAGGATGGCCTCGGGGGCTTCGGGCAGCTTGCGCAGGCGCTCAGCGGCAAGGAACTCCTGGAAGCTAAGGTGATAGAAGGCGACGCGCCGGTAGTCGCGGGGGAGCAGCAGGCCGGAATCGGAGAGCAGCAGCTCGCGCTTGGCGCAGGCCTCCCCCGCGCCGGGCTCACTGACGCTGTCGTGCTGGGCAAGCTCGGCGAGCAGACGGTCCACCTCCTCCACCGTCACCTCGGCCGCGGGAGTCTGGCGCGGCGACGCAGCATCCCCCCGATGCATGCCCAGCGCAATGGCGCCCAGCCGATTACGCGCCTGATCCCGTTCGTTCTCAGTGCTGCAGCGCTTGTAGAGCACCTGCCGCACCACCGCGTCGTAGAGGGCATAGAAATCCTGGGGCAAACGTCGACCTTCGTCGTATTTCACGCACAGGGCGGTGAGTAGCATCGGGTTGCTGCGCATCTCCGCCAGATCGTCCCGCTGGGCGAGGTGCGTCAGCAGCCCGTCGGCCTTGACCACGCCGTTGGCGGGATCGACCGCTTCGAACCAGCGCCGCACGAAGAGCTGCATGAGCGGCTCGGGCAGTTCGGCAAGTTCGGCCATCGGCACGCCAAGCCGACGCTGATCTTCGGCGTCGAGCCCGTAAGGGCGGCTGGTGACGAGCAGCCAGTTGCCGGCCTTGCGCCATGCGGGGAGGGCGTCGGCAAGGCCGGTGAGCAGGTTGCGCCGGGGAAGATCGTCGCCCCGGCTTTCGGGCACTTCGTCCACGCCGTCGAAAATGAGCAAACAGCGGCCGGCCTTGAGTTCGGCGGCAAAGACCTCGCCCGTGAGTTCGCCTGGCCGGGTCGTGTCGAGCCAGCCGGCGAGGCTGGCCTCCAGTTGGGCGCGAGTCCACCGGCCGTTACCAGAGAGAAATTCCGGATGACTGGCCCAATCGCGCAGGCGGACCAGCAGGGGCAGCCGCCCGGCGAGCTTGTCCGGCAGCGTTTCCGAGAACTTCTCTTCATCGACAGCGATCTGCCGATGTTCGGGAACCCGCCCTTCTGCGACGACCAAGGCCAGCCAGCGGCAGAATGTCGACTTGCCCGAGCCCGCCGCACCCGGCACATAGAGCGGGCTGCGCCCCAGGTTGTCGAGGAGCAGGAAGGGGCCCTTTTTGAGGTTGATGCCCTTGCGGTCGCCCTTCACGTCGGCGTTCGTTACCGCCGGCACATAAACATGGCCAAGGCCGACGTTGCGGCTTTCCCTCAGGTCGAGCCCCAGAAGTTCCACGCTGTCGCACTCGCGGCGGAGCCAGTCGAGGTAGGCTTCACGGATCTGGGCGTGGTCGCGCTCACCGGCAGGCATCTCGGCGATCTCCTGCTGGCGCAGGGCTTGAAGGACCGCGGTGGCGAGACTTTCCGGCGTGGTGAAGAGCGCCTGGCCGAGCTCACTACCCACCCTTGCGCGGAAGCGGGCGATGCTTGAGTTCGCGTCCTGCCAATTTGGATCCTGGCGTTTCGGCGGCCAGCCGAATTCGTCGTCGATGTCGAGCAGAAAGGCCAGCTTGGAGCGCTTGGTCTCGACGGCCTTGTCGTACTCCATCTCGGTGATGGATTTGCCTTGCGGGTTGTCATCCTTGGGCACGTAGCCGTAGCGCAACGCCACCAGCACCACGTAGATGTCGCAGACGGCCACGTCGGCCAGGCATTTATCGGCGGGGCGTTCGTCGAATGCGGGGTAGCGCTCCATGCACTCCACGTCGTAGCCGGCCTTTTCCAGTGCGAGCTTGAGGTGGGCCCGGTGCTGCTCGAGATCGGAGAAGGTGGACGAAACGTAGACCTGTTTGCGTGACTTGCGGGCGGACATGACTGGGCGTGGCGCTGGATGACGACAGGGCAAACTATGCCAGAAAGCACCCCGCAGGTCGGACTTCAGTCCGACATCCGTCCGGCCTACCAACGCGTGTTGTCGGACTGAAGTCCGACCTACGGGGAAGCGGGATCAGCCCCCCACAAAACAAAGCCGGCCCGTCTTTCGACGGGCCGGCTTTGTTTACAGCGGGTCAGCTTTGAGGCTCGATCACTCGCCCTTGCCGTGGGCGGCCAGCTTCAGCCAGGTGTCGATCACGGTGTCCGGGTTGAGGGAGATGGTCTGGATGCCTTCGTCCATCAGCCATTCGGCCAGATCGGGGTGATCCGAGGGGCCCTGGCCGCAGATGCCGACGTACTTGCCGAGCTTGTTGGCGCCCTGGATGGCCATCGACAGCAGCAGCTTGACGGCCGGGTCGCGTTCGTCGAAGGAGTGGGCGACGAGGCCGGAGTCGCGGTCGAGGCCCAGGGTGAGCTGGGTCAGGTCGTTGGAGCCGATGGAGAAGCCGTCGAAGTACTGCAGGAACTGCTCGGCCAGGATGGCGTTGGACGGGATCTCGCACATCATGATGAGCTTGAGGTCGTTCTCGCCCTGCTTGAGGCCGTGCTCGGCCAGCAGGTCGACCACGCCCTTGGCTTCGTCGAGGTTGCGAACGAAGGGCACCATCAGCTGCACGTTGGTGAGGCCCAGCTCGTTGCGCACCTTCTTCATCGCGGCGCATTCCATCTCGAAGCAGTCGCGGAAGCTGTGGGCGATGTAGCGCGAGGCGCCACGGAAGCCGAGCATGGGGTTTTCTTCTTCCGGCTCGTAGATCTCGCCGCCCAGCAGCTTGCGGTATTCGTTGGACTTGAAGTCCGACAGACGCACGATGACGGGCT
>NZ_CALAYQ010000186.1:0-8507 GCF_937894855.1 uncultured Zoogloea sp. | reverse complement strand
ATCGCAAGTAGCAAAGCTGCACGGCGAAGCCCAATCGATTCGCGGCGCCGCGACGCTGACGGATCACCGACAGGTCGGTTTCGTTGAACGTGTAGTGCCGTATCAGTTCGTCTTTGGCATCTGGCAGTGCCAGTAGACTTTCGCGCTCAGTGGCGGACAGGATTGAGCGGCGTGGCATGGTCAGTCTTCACGCAGGTACTGGTACAAGGTTTCGCGGCTGATGCCGAAGTCACGGGCCACCAAGGTTTTTTGGTCGCCTGCCGCAACTCGCCGTTTCAACTCGGCAATTTGTTCGCTGTTCAGCGATTTCTTTCGTCCCCGGTAGGCACCGCGCTGCTTGGCCAGCACGATTCCCTCGCGCTGACGTTCGCGGATCAGGGCGCGCTCGAACTCAGCAAAGGCTCCCATGACCGACAGCATCAGATTGGCCATCGGTGAGTCCTCGCCGGTGAACGTCAGCCCTTCTTTGACGAACTCCATGCGCACGCCCCGTTGTGTCAGCCCTTGGACGATGCGGCGCAGGTCATCAAGGTTGCGTGCCAACCTGTCCATGCTATGCACCACCACGGTGTCGCCCTCGCGGACGAAGGCCAGCAGCCTTTCAAGTTCGGGACGTTGTGTGTCCTTGCCTGAAGCCTTATCGGTGAATACCTTGCCGACTTCTATTTGTTCCAGTTGTCGATCAGGCTTCTGGTCGAAGCTACTGACGCGGACGTAGCCGATACGTTGACCTTGCAAGATGCCTCCAAAGGTAAAAATGTCAGGATGAAACCTATTACCCTTGGCTGAATGTGTCAATAAATATAAATTCACACCCTACTCTGACGTTGTTTGTGCTCAACATCTGACATCAGGTTAGGGTATAGCCTTAACTGACACCACCTCCCAGGGCCTGATATAAAGCAACACTATCGATTAGGCGTTGTGCCTGGGCCGCAACCATATTGATCCGGATTAACTGTGCCTGTTGCTGCGCGATGAGCAGTTGCAGGTAGCTGGCCGCGCCCAGCCGGTATTGCCGCTCGACCGACTGCAAGGAGGCCTGTGCAGCCATATCAGCGGCAGCGAGGGCAGTCAAAGTTTGTGCATCGCTTTCCACCGCGCGCAGGGTGTCGGCGACGTTACGCAAAGACTCCAATACGACGCTCTGGTAATTGGCTGCGGCGGCATCAAAAGCGGCGAGCGCCGCTCTTTTTTCAGCGGGTAGCCCTGGATTAAAAAGAGGCTGGGTGAGCTGCGCAACCAGGCCCCACACTGCCGAGCCACCACCGAACAGGGCACCGGTGGTCAGCGCTTGAGAGCCAAGGTTGGCGCTCAGGTTGATCTGTGGGTAGAGCTTGGCAACAGCCACACCATAGTCTGCATTGGCCGCATGCAACAGCGCCTCTGACGCCTGGATATCCGGTCGGCGGCGCACCAGTTCTGAGGGCACGACGAGCGGCATCTCGACGGGCAGAGTGAAATCGGCCAGAGTGAAGGCCGGGATGCCACCCGTGCCTGGGGCACGACCGGCTAGCACCGCCAGTAGATGTTCGGTTTGTTGCAGTTGTTTACGCAGCGCAGGCAGTTCTGCCCGCGTTTGCTCCGCCTGAGCTTGTAGGCTCAACACTTCATCAGGTGAGGCCTGACCGATACGCACGCGTTCATGGGCTAGGCGCAGTTGCTCATCCTGTACGCGCAAAATGGCAGTAGTGGCTTCTAGTTGCGCAGCAAGGCGTGCTCGGGTAATGGCAGCGGTTGCCATGTTGCCAGCAAGGGCCAGGCGCGCAGCATTCAGTTCGAAGCGACGGTAGTCGGCGCGAGCAACCAAGGCTTCGAGTGCGCGCCGGTTGCCGCCAGCCAGATCGAGGTTGTAATGCACGCTAACGCTGGCGTTGTAGAGGCTGAATTGACGTGCGTCTCCGCTTAACCCTTGGCTGCTGGGACTCATTTGCTGGCGCTGAGATCCCAGTGCGACATCTACCTGTGGATATTGCGTCGAGCCCGCCTGTGCGGCAAAAAGCTCCTGCGCCTGTCGCAAATTGGCGCTGATGCTCGCCAGCGTCGGGCTGACGTGGAAAGCTTCGTTGATCAGTCCGTCGAGTGCGGATGAACCCAAGCTTTGCCACCATTGCGTTTCGATCGGAAGCCCTTCGACTAGACGTTGTGTTTCGCCGAACTGCGTGGGAGCGGACGCGGTTCTATCAGCTACCGGTGTTGCAGTGTAGCGAGCCACATCGGGTGCGGTGGGACGCTGAAAATCAGGGCCGGCGGCGCAGCCGGCCAGACCGGCGGTGACCAGACCAGCTACCAGGTAAGTTGCCGCAAGCCGTCTTTCGAGGCTGATGGGGCGCTGGCATGTTTTAGCGTGCTCCATAAAAATGCTCCACGAAAGGTTTACGGAAAGCTTGGTGGCAGCCCAAGCAGCTTTCCTGCACGTGGGCGAATGATTGGATCACCGCCTTGCCGTCGCTGCTCGCAGCAGCCAGCTTCATGGCCAGCGCCGCCTCGTGAGTCTGCACGTCAAAGTTTCTGAACTTGGTCGCATCAGCGCCGAGGTAAGCAAGAATGCGCATTTTTTCAGTAAGCGGTGGCTCGGGGTGTGCAGCAACTTTTGGGGCGAGCTGAACGATCTGAACCCATTCCTCCTGCGAAATCGCACCGGTAATAGCCTGCATGTTGCGCCCGAGTTCCTGCATGATCTTGCGTAGCGCCAGTGGCTCAACCTGGGTAGCGTCACCAGCCCAAGCTGGCAACTGAAAACCCCATAAAAGCAGGCAGGCCGTAACGGTCAGGGTGATAGTTCCAAATGCGTGGCTGTGTTTGCGGTGGGTCATGAAACTCTCCTGTAATTCAATCTTTCTCTCATTCGAACTCCCGCCCTTCGCCAGCTTCCTCATGGGTCACACCGTCGCGGATGTGGTAGATGCGCTTGAAAGTGGGGATGATTTTTTCGTCATGGGTGACGACGATGATGGCGGTCTCGAACTTCCGAGCCATGTCATTGAGGATGCGGATTACAGCCATGGCGCGCTCACTGTCTAGTGGAGCTGTGGGCTCATCAGCCAGGATCACCGGAGGGCGATTGACCAAACCTCGCGCAATGGCGACCCGTTGCTGCTCGCCACCGGAGAGTTGCGAGGGCATGGCGCGAGCCCGGTGTTGCACATCGAGCGCGGTGAGCAGTTCCAGTGCCTTCGCGCGCGACTCCCCATTCGCGACGCCTGCGAGCATCGGCAGTAGCGCCACGTTGTCGGTAACATCGAGAAACGGAATCAGGTACGGCGCCTGGAATACGAAACCAATCTTGTCCCGTCGCAAGGCGCGCAGATCACGGACTCTCCAGCCATCGTCGTAGATCACTTCATCGCCCAGCGTCATGCGACCGGCGGTCGGATCAATCACCGCGCCCAGACATTTGAGCAGCGTGCTCTTGCCGGACCCGGAAGGGCCAATCAGGCCCACCACTTCGCCGGGTGCCACCTGCATGTCCACGCCCTTCAAGGCATCGACGGCGGTATCGCCCTCGCCATAACGTTTTCTCAAACCTTCGATGCGAATCCCTTTGCCACTCATCTCAACCTCCAATGGCTTCGGCCGGGTCGACCTTGAGTGCCATGCGAATGGCGACGATGCTGGCTAGAACGCAGATCACGAGCACGGCGAAAAAACCGACGATTGAGTCGAACGGCATCAGCAGTACGTACTTGGGAAACAGGGGCGCTGAGAAAGTGGCTGTGATCTTGCCGACCACGAAACCAATCACGCCCAAGGCGAGTGCCTGCTGCATGATCATCGCGGCGATGGTTCGGTTGCGTGTGCCGATGAGCTTCAACACCGCGATCTCGCGGATTTTGTCCATCGTCAGCGAATAGATGATGAAGGCAACGATGGCCGCGCTAACGATGGCCAGAATCACCAAGAACATGCCGATCTGCTTGGCCGACGTGGCGATCAACTTGCCGACGAGGATGTCTTCCATCTGTGCCCGTGTGTAGACCGTCAAACGCTTCCAGCGCCGGATGGATTCGGCAACCTCGTCCGGCGCATGACCAGGTTTCAGAGTGACCAGCACTGCATTGACGAACGCGTTGGTGCTCTGTGAAGCAATCACGGCATCCAGCAAACCTGGAACACCAGGTCGATTGAAGGCCGGGTTGGCTTCGGTGCGACGCCGGCTTTGCCAAATGGCGTCGTTGTCCTTGAGGAACTGAGCCTCCTGAGCATCCTTGAGCGGAATGAATACCATTGGGTCGCCGCTGGACGACACCATGCGCCGTGTCAGCCCAACGACGGTGTAATGATTTCGGCGAATGGCAAGACCATCTCCCAGTTTGAAGCCGGTGGCGATGTCGGCCACCGCCTCGTAGTGACCGCGCGTGATCTGGCGTCCAGCGACGAGATAAGGAGGCCATCCGGGTGTAGCCCCCAACGCACCGGGCGCGATGCCGACCACCATGGTGCGTACATCACTCTCGCCCTTGCGTACCTGCATGGTCAGGTAGGTCACGTTCGCTGCCTGTGAGACTCCCGGCATGGCGAGAATGGCGCGATACACGTCATCGTTGAGGCTGGACGACTCCGCATAAGGACCCAGAGTATCCTTTTGCACCACCCAAAGGTCAGCGCCACTGTTGTCGAGCAACGCCTTGCCGTCGTCCACCATGCCTCGGTACACCCCAGCCATGACCAGGGTAACGCCGATCAGCAGACCCAGACCGATGCCGGTGAAGACGAATTTTCCCCAGGCATGGAGAATGTCGCGGCCGGCCAGGCTGATCATCGTGACACTCCTGGGATATGGTCGACCACATGGATGCGGCTGCGCGCCGTCAGTGCCTTTTCGCTATAGGTCACAACCTGGTCCCCATTCTTGAGCCCTTCGCGCACCTGCACGTAACCATTAAGGTCGGAAGTGCCGAGCTTGACTGGGGAGAACTGCAGATCACCATCCACGATTTGCCAGACACCAACTTTGTTGCCCTCACGCTGGACGGCAGCGTTGGGGATCAGTGGAGCGGCTGGGAGTGCCGGCAAGTCAACCGTGACTTCGGCCAGTTCACCCACCGGTGGCAAAGGTTCTGGCTTGTTATCGAATGTCACCTTGGCAAGCGTTTCCTCGGTTACCGCGTCGGCCTTGGGTTCCACCCGCAGCACGCGACCTTTCAAGGTCTGGCCACCACGCGAACGCAAGACAATAAGAGTCGGCAACCCCCCAGCCAGGCCCGATGCGCTGATCTGGTCGAAGCGCGCATTGATCCACAAACTCTTGGGGTCGATCACTTCCACCACGGCCTGGCCCGCGACAATGGTCGTGCCCGGATCGGCATCGCGCAAGGCGACGACACCGTCGACCGGCGCGATCAGGCGCAGATTGCTCCGCTGCGCGACGAGTCCTTCGCGGTCGGAGCGTGCCCGGACCGTATCTTCCCGCGCGGCAGATAGGGCGGCATCGGCGATCTGCAGTTCCTGCCGCTTGGTGGTGACGATTTCCTCGCTGGTCGAGCGCACCGCAAACAATTGCTCGTAGCGGCGCGCCTGGGTTTGCGCGTAGGCTTGCCGGACTTCTGATTCGCGCAAAGTCGCTTCCGCACGTTTGAATGCCGACTCCTGTGAGCGCACCCGATCGTCGAGGTCGACCGGCTCCATCTCGCCGAGCACCTGTCCGGCTTTGACCTGGTCGCCCACCTGTACGTCCAAGCGTTTGACGCGCCCTGCAAACGTCGGCCCGATCTTGTAGGTGTAGCGAGCCTCCACCGTGCCGATGCCGAACAGCGCCGGCGTGATGGCCCGTGACTCCACGCTTGCCACCGCCACAGCGATCGGGGCGAGCGGCCCTGATCGCAGACCGACATAAATGAAGAGCACCAGCAAAGGAATGATGACGGCAAGCAGCGCCAGGGTGCGGCCTTGCAAGGGTAACTTTTTCATTGCGCACTCCTTATGCCACGACGATATATTGCAAAGGCACGTGGCGCATCGCGGTGCATACGCTCCACATCACCCGCCAACAGCGATTGCATGACCAAGCCCTGGATCGTGCCAATGAACAGCGTTGCCGCCGCCTCGTTGTCAAGCGAGGGAGACAACTCGCCGCTGGCCTTGCCTTTCTCGATGAGACGATGCAAACGTTCGCCGTAGCGCTGAATCAAGGTTTGCACCATGCGCTTGGCCGGTGTCGATTCGGCACGCTGAAGCTCACCAAACATCATTCTTGGCACGCCTGGGTGCTCAGCTACGAATTCGATATGACTCATGAACATCGCCTCCATGGCTGCCAAGGGCGACTCGATTCCTTGTGCGGATCGATCGATTCTGGCTAATAGGCGCTCTGCTACCCACTCCATGACCGCCTGCCAAATGGCTTCCTTGTTCGGGAAGTGCCGAAACAGCGCACCCTGGGTCAAGTTCATGTGTTTAGCGATAGCCGCAGTGGTTATCTCGCTTGGGTTTTGTGAACCGGCAAGCGCCACGACGGACTCGACAGTTACGGCACGACGTTCATCGGCCGGCAGATGCTTTGGATGGGTGTCCACGAGCACTCCTGATAAGATAGTAATTGATTACTATCTTATCACAAGAGGCAACTCAAACAAGAGAAAACCCGACGTACTCGTCAATATCTAGCGTCTGCAATGGGCTTAACGTGCTTTATTTTCCGTTTTCTGAGACGTCCCCATGAAGGCCTCACGCCCCGACAGCCCGCGCCACCCCTCACCTTTCGGGCGGCGCATGCAGTGCCGCCGACGGCCGGAAGATGATGCCGGATGATGAATATTCCACACCCCGTCACTTTAGCCCCGGCGACTCCGGCCGTTAAAAGAGGCTGCGAGATCGGGCCTGTAGCCCCTTCCTCGATCAAAAAATAATTGATGCCCCCCAACCCCGAGTGTTCATGAGAATCCGCGTCACCGACCGAAATCTGCCCCGTCTGCACCTTGCAGGCACGCTGATCGTCGTGGTCGTGATGGCGCTCGCCCTGGGCGTGAGCTTCCTGCTCATCGGCATGACCGAGCATCAGCGCTTCTTCAAACGGCTCGAAGACAGCTTCGCCACCAAGAAGCAGGAGCGCCTCGCCACCGAGATGTCGGCGGCCATCGGCTACATCGACTTCGCCCAATCCCTGACTGAAAGCACGCTCAAGGCCGCACTCAAGGAGCGGGTCTCGATGGCCATGCAGACCGCCCAGGCGATCTACGACCGGGAGCACGGCCGACGGCCCGAGGCCGAGATCAAGCGGCAGATCATCGAGGCCTTGCGGCCCCAGCGTTTCTTCGACGGCGGCGGCTACTTCTTCGTGGACGACATGGAGGGCCGCTGCGTCCTCCTGCCGATTGCACCGGAACGGGAAGGCTCGTCCCTGTGGGACAACCAGGACGACACCGGTCACTACATCATGCGCGGCCTGATCGACGCGGCGAAGGAAGGCGATGGCTCGGGCTATTCGTCCTACCGCTGGTACTCGCCGGGTTCACCCAAGGCAATGTCCGACAAGCTCGCCTACGTGGCGCACTTCGCTCCCTACGACTGGATCATCGGCACCGGCGATTACCTCCAGCGCTGGCACGACATGCGCCTGCGCGAAAGTCTGGAACGCCTGCGGGCCTGGAAGTTTGGCGACACCGGCCGCTTTGCGGTGTTTGGCCTCGACGGGAAGATCCTGCTGCAGACCCAGTGGCCCGAACACGAAGGAAAGCATTACACCAGCGTCGGCACCGACGAGATGAAGCGCATCCGCGGCGAACTCATCGCCCTGGGCGCAAAGGGCGGCGGCGTGGCGGAATACCCCTGGAGCCGGGTCGATCCTGGCAAGGAAAGCAGTCTTGGCGAGATCGGAAACCGCACCTCCCTCGTCACGGTCTACCGGCCCTGGAACATCGTGGTCGTGGCGTCCCTGTTCGAGCAGGAGATGGAGCCCGCGATCGCGGCCGAGCGGCGGGCGATCATCGAATCGGTGTCGAGCCGTCTGCCCTTCGTGGCGCTGGCGGCAGGCCTGGCGCTGCTGCTGGCGATCATCGCGTCCTATTTCTTCTCCCGCTGGATCAGCCGGCAGCTGCGGGCCTACACCCAGCGGATCGACGCCCACGCCCAGACCCTCGAACGCCAGGCCGAGGCGCTGCATCTTTCGGCCCGGGTGTTCGAGAGCAGCCGGGAAGGCATCATCATCACCGATCCCGACACCCGCATCCTCGCCGTCAATCCGTCATTCTGCGAAATCACCGTAAGCCCCCGGCAAACCCGTCTTCCCCCGACCTCTTAGCTCGGTAACCATAGTGTCCACTACGCACTAGAAGTGGACACTTTCATGACCGTCATCCAGCCGCGTCGAACCCGTCGCACCCACTCCGAAGCATTCAAGCAGTCCCTGATCGAAGCCTGCGGCGAGCCCGGCGCGTCGATCGCCGGGGTGGCCCTGGCCAACGGGATCAACGCCAACCAGTTGCGGCGCTGGATGCGCGAACGGGGTATTGAGCCGCCCGAGTTGTCCTGTCTGCCCTTACGGGTGGCGGCCTCTGAGCCGATGGGCG
>NZ_CALAYQ010000185.1:0-3419 GCF_937894855.1 uncultured Zoogloea sp. | reverse complement strand
GGCTGGCGGTTCGGCCGCCCCTCGCTGGCCCGGTTGAGCTGGGCGAGGGCGATCACTGGCACCTTCAGTTCTTTGGCCAGCGCCTTGAGCCCACGGGAGATGCTGCCCACCTCCTGTGTTCGGTTGTCGCCGGTGCCGCGCATGAGGCCCAGGTAATCGATCACCACCAGCCCCAGACCGTGGGCGCGCTGGATGCGGCGGGCCTTGGCGCGGACGTGGGCGACGGTGACGGCCGGCGTGTCGTCGATGAACATCGGCCAGGCCATCGAAGCACCTACCGCAGTGCTCATGCGGTCCCAGTCATCGCGGGCATTGGTGCCGGCGCGCATCGCCTGCACCGAGACACCAGAGCGGGCTGCCAGGATGCGGGCGGCGATCTCGCGGCGGGTCATCTCGAGGGTGAAGAACAGCACCGGCGTGCCGCTGGCGGCCACGTGGGCGGCGATGTTGCAGCCAACGACGGTCTTGCCGACGCTGGGGCGGGCGGCCACGATCACCAGCTGCCCCGACTCAAGCCCGCCGGTCATCTCATCGAAGCGGGTGAAGCCGGTAGCCAGCCCGGCCAGGTGTCCGCCTCGCTCGCTGCGTTGATCTACGTCGGCCAGCACGTCGCACAGCAGGTCTTGCAGGCGGGCCGGCTCGCTGTCGGAGTGGTCCAGCAAGGCCAGCATTCCGGCCTCGGCTTCGGCGGCGATCTCGGCCGGCGAGCGACCCGCCGGGCTCGCGCAACCGGCCAGCACATCGGCGGCGATCTGCTGCAGGCCGCGCAGGGTGGCTTTCTCGCGGACGGTGCGGGCGTAGGCGCCAGCGTGGGCCGCCAGGAATCCGACGTTGGCCAGTTCGCCCAGGTAGGCCAGCCCGCCGGTTTGCTCGGCTTCGCCCCGGGCTGCCAGGGCATCGGAGACCGTGAGCACGTCCACCGGCTTGCCGGCATCGTGCAGGGCCTTCGCGGTGGCGTAAATCCGGCGGTGGTCATCCCGGTAGAAGTCGGCCGCACCGACGGCGCCCTCGATGCGGTCAAGCACGCGGGCACCGTCGCAGAGAATCGCCCCCAGCAGGCCTTGCTCCGCTTCGAGGGAATGGGGCGGCAGGTTGCGCAGGTCGGGGGCATTCATGCTGAGGGCTCCCGGTGGTACTTGTTCTCGAGCGTGCGGGCGAAGCCGGACGGGGACATCAGAAAATCGATGTCAGCTATGAACGGCGGCCGGCCATTGCTCCCCGGCGCCTTGCCGGTCAAGAAGTCGGAGCCGGCGCAGATCTCGAAGAACTGTTGCCACGCAGCGAGACCTTCCGCGCGGGTGGCGTAGCCGAAGGGCTTGCACGTCAGCTTGGCGGCTTCCGTCCACCGGGCCTTGATGGCTGCCTTCCGCGACTTGCTGAGGATCTTGCACCGGGGATTGTCCGGCATGGCTTCGTGGTACAGATCAACGATTTCGCGGTAGGGGCAGGAGTCGGCAGCTTTGCTGCAGACAGGGGGCGTGTCCCCCTCTGCTTTTACTTCCTGCTCCTGTTCCTGCTCCTGTTCCTGTTCCTGATTAGGCATAGTCTTACCGGAAGGCTTCCCCGAAGGCTTTCCGGAAGCCTTACCGGAAGGCTTTCCGTGAGCCTCGAAAGCGCCCGCGAATGCACTGGAAAACCCCGGCCCCAAGGAACAAACGAAGGTTTTGATCGCCTCCAGGGCCTCGAGCTTCAGGGGACACTCGGGGAGCAGGTCAAACTCGGCCGACCAGCTCTTCACCACGTTCGGCGACTCGGGTTTGTTGTGCTTGATCGCGTTCGGTAGCCACATCAGGCGGGCCGCGAAATCGGCTTTCGCCATGCCTTGTTCAGAGACTTCCCGAAAGGCTTCGTCGAAGGCTTCCAGAGGCCAGCCCAGCTCTTCAGCCATTGCAGCCCGCCCCGCCCGGAAGAGCCCGGGAATCGGGCCGGTGTGGGGGCCGGTCAGCAGGAAGAAGCACAGTCCTTGCCCGCTGGGCTGCACGGGCGAAAGCGCCCGGAACTTCTCATCGCTCCAGATGCGGACCTCGACCTTTCGATAGCGGCTCATCGTGCAGTCCCCCACGGCTGCCGGCGGTCGTGCGTCGCTGCTCGGCAATCGTCCATCACCCGCGCCAGGGCCTCGCGCGCCAGGTCGTGCAGGAAGGCGAAGCAGCGCCCGTTCCACCCCCAGTAGATCGCCGGGGCTTCGAGCTGTTGGGTGAAGGCGTACAGGCCGCGGATCGCTTGGAAATGCACCGGTGCGTGAAACTGGATCGTCAGCGTCGGCACGCTCGGGCGCCCGTCGCGTAACCAGCCGGCCGGGCTGCGGTCGTGGTGCCCAGAAGGGAAAGGGGCGTGGTGGGTATGTCCCATGTTCAAGCCCCCAGCCAATCCACGTCACCCGCGCCGGGTATGTCGGCGAACGGATCGCCCGCTGCCGCGCCGCCGGCCTGGTCCTGCTTCGCCTTGGGCTTTCGGGGGCGTGGCGTGGTGCTCGCCACCTCGTCGGCCACCAGATCAAGAGAGGGGCGGGCAGTGCCGTCCTTGGCCTGCCAGGTGGAGACCTTCAGCGTGCCCGCCAGCGCTACCGATGCGCCGGCCTTGAGCTGCAGCAGCCGGGCCACGGCGTCATCGTGGAAGGCGATCACAGAGCAGAACACCCGGCCGTCGTCGCCTTGTGGAACTGAAAGCCGGGCGAGGGCGAAGGGGCGGCCGTTCCTGCCGGTGCGCTCTTGTGGGGCGGCCACCAGCTCGCCGGAAATGAGAGCGCGGATCATGCTGCCGCCTCCTTCCTGAGCGCTTCTATCCCCGCCTGCAGAACCGGTGCCAAGCAAGCCGCCAAGCCTCCGGCAGTCACCCACACGGGGCCGTCCGCCTCGGCGAATGCAAGGGTCAGGTGATGGGCGATGGATTCGGCCGCTTGGGCCTGGTTCGTAAGCGTCGTCCCTATCCCGTCTTGACGCCTCAGACCCTCAGCCTCTCCAGGCGCTCATTCACCGCAGACAAATCAAAGCGCCCGGGCTCGAAGTCCTCCCCGCACCACGCCCGCATGGCGTGGTGTTCGGGGTGGTCCGGGTCAAGGATGGCCTCCAGGAAGTCGGCGTAGCCCGGCGCGCCGCCCACGTCTTCGGGCGGAGCGGCGTTGGCGCCGGTGAGGCACAGGGCGCTGGCCGACAGGATGGGATCCGGCGGGTGGCGTTTCTCCACCTTGATCCGGTGTTCCCAATGATCGCCGAAGTCGTAGAGGTAGGTGAACGACTTCATGCCCGCGAGCGCCGTCTTGAGCTGGATGCGCTGCTCGGAACGGGGCGGATCGCCCCAGTCGAACTCCGGGTCGGGGACGCCGTACCGCTCTCCGGCGATCTCGAATTCGTGCAGATGCCCCCCGTGCCAGCCCATGACGCACTGGATGACGTGATGAAGCCTGGCGAGGGTGATCG
>NZ_CALAYQ010000184.1:0-10197 GCF_937894855.1 uncultured Zoogloea sp. | reverse complement strand
GGCGGGGTTCGTGGGGGTAGATCACGCCGGTGTCGAGGAGCTTGCCGGTCTGGTCCACCACCGCCACCTTCACGCCGGTGCGCAGGCCCGGGTCGAGGCCCAGGGTGGCGCGGGGGCCGGCGGGGGCGGCCAGCAGCAGATCCTTCAGGTTACGGCCAAACACGCGGATGGCTTCTTCCTCGGCCTGCTCGCGCAGGTTGCCCAGGAGTTCAAGCTCCAGGTGCAGGGAGATCTTGACGCTCCAGGCCCAGCGCACGGTTTCGCGCAGCCAGAAATCCGCCGGGCGGCCCTGATCCTTGATGCCGAAGCGGCCGGCGATGCGCGCCTCGCAGGGGTTGGGGCCGGGGGCGGAGCCGTCGGTGGGGTCGGAATCCAGCGCCAGCTGCAGGCGCAGGAAGCCTTCGTTGCGGCCGCGGAAGAGGGCCAGCGCCCGGTGCGACGGCACGGTGGAGATCGCCTCGCGGAAGTCGAACCAGTCGCGGAACTTGGCGGCGTTGGGATCGTTTTCCTTGTCTGCGATGACGGTGGAGGCCACCACGCCGTGATCGGCCAGGTAATCACGCAGGGTGCCCAGCAGCTCGGCGTCTTCGGCAAAGCGCTCCATCAAAATCTGGCGGGCGCCGTCGAGCACCGCGCGGGTGTCGGCAAAGCCGGCTTCGGCGTTGATGTAGCTGGCGGCCTCGGTTTCGGGCGTCAGGGTCGGGTCGGCCAGCAGGGCGTCGGCCAGCGGGGCGATGCCGGCTTCGCGGGCGATCTGGGCCTTGGTGCGGCGCTTCTGCTTGAAGGGCAGGTAAAGATCCTCGAGGCGCTGCTTGGTTTCGGCGTTCTCGATGGCATCGCGCAGGGCCGGGTCGAGCTTGCCCTGTTCGTCGATGCTCGCGATCACCGCGGCGCGGCGTTCTTCAAGCTCGCGCAGGTAGCCCAGGCGCTCTTCGAGGTTGCGCAGCTGGGTGTCGTCCAGGCCGCCGGTGACTTCCTTCCGGTAACGGGCCACGAAGGGCACGGTCGCGCCTTCGTCAAGAAGCTGGACCGCCGCAGAAACCTGGCGGGGTTGTACACCTAACTCGGCGGCAATGCGTTGTTCGATCGGCAGAAGCATGGACGGTTGCTGGCGTGGAAAAAGGGCGCATGGTGCAGAAACCCGGCCGCCGCCGCAAGCCCGTCGCCCGACAACTTTCCGGTAGAATTCGCCGATTATTCGTGCCGTGGGCACTCCCCACCCGTGCACGCCCCGCCGGCCGTCGGATTCGACGTGCCCGGCCTCGCAGGAGATACACACCCAATGAACCCCCTATTCGCTACGCTGGCAGCGGTGGCGTTCGGTCTGATGGTGGTTGGAGGCGATGCCTCTGCCGCGCCGCAGCCCGCGCACCCGGCCAAGGCCGCAAAGCCTGCCGCGTCCAAGCCGGCCCCCAAGCCGGTCGCCCAGAAACCCGTTGCACAGAAGCCTGCTGGCAAGCCGGTGGCCCAGAAGGCCAAGCCGGCGCCCAAGGCCGTTGCCACCCGCGCACCGGCCGCCAAGCCGGTGGTGACCAAGGCGGCGCCGCCCGCACGTGGTGGCCGCGCCGCGCCGGTGGTTGCCGCCAAGGCTGCGCCGCAGAAGGCCGCACCGGTTGCCCGGGGTGCCGCCCGCCAGGCGCCGGTGGTGACGCAGAAGAACAATGGCCGCAACGCGCCGGTCGTCGCCCGCGGTGGCCGCAACGGGGCGCCGACCCCGGCGCCGGTGGTGCGTGGTCGCGCGCCGGCCGTTGTCGCCGCGCCGGCCCGTCCTCAGCCGCAGCTTGAAGCGCCCCGTCCGGTGGTGCGTTCCGAAAGACCGCCGGTCCCGGCCAGTGGCGGCATCGGTCGTGAAGCCTTCACGCCCACCGCGCCCCCGCTGCCCCGTGCTCAGGCGCTGCGCCAGCTCCAGGCGCCCCCGCCGGCCGCGCCCACGGGCCGTCAGACGGTGGTGATCCCGCCGCCGGTGGCCGCTGCGGCACCGGCTGCCATCCAGCCGCCGCAACTGCGCCCGGCCACCGAGCTGCCCAAGCCCGCGCCGGTGCGCCCGGTTGCGCCGATGGCGGGCAATTCGAGCCTGTCGGCAGCCGAAGCCGCCGCTGCTGCGGCTGCCGCCATCGCCGTGCCGCGCGTGGCCGAGCCGGCGCCCGCGCCGGTGGCTGCTGCGCCTGCCGCTGCGCCCGTGGCCCCGGCGCCGCAACCGGCCCCGGTAGCGTCCAGCCCGTCTGCGCCGCCGCTGGCAGCGCCCACCGCGCCGCCCCAGCGCCCCGCCCGTGGCGTGGCCCGGGCCTACGCGATGGATGGCGCCACCTTCTATCAGAGCGGTCGCAAGTACCGGGTGCAGGGGCTGGATGCCCGTGATCCCGGCATGAGCTCCGAGCACGCCACCCAGCGGCTGCAGCGCGCGCTGGACGCGGGCAACCTGACCGTCGAGCCGGTCGAGGTGGACCCGTCCGGCCATACGGTTGCCGTCGTGCGCGTGAATGGCCGCAACGTGGCCGACACCGTGCGGGGTGCCAACTGAGCGTGCAATGAACAACGGCCCTTTGTGGGCCGTCTGCTCGGAATGAACAACGGGGCCTTGCGGCCCCGTTTGTTTTTTGTCTGCCCTTACATGGCGACGAGGGACTGGCGACCCCACCAGTCGGCGCCCGGGGCGAGCTCGATGGGCTCGCGCACCGCGGCGGCCTCGACGCACAGCATCCGGCGGAAGCCGTCGGCCGGCATGTCGGCGAGTTTGGCGCACTTGTCCACCCACGGGTTCCACACCACCACGTCGGGGAAGTTCTCGGCGTGGATGCCCATCGCGCGGTCGTCCTCGCGCACCAGGATGGTGGCCGGGGCCTGGTGGTAGATGCGGTCGATCTCGTCGTCGACCATCACGCCGACGCCGGTTTCCTTCTTGAGCGTGCCGCCGTCGGCGGTGTCGGTGTAATCGAGCCCGCGCAGGCCTTCGATGCGCAGGGATTCCACTTCGCGCACCTTGAGGTAGGTGTGCAGCGCGGCGGTGAAGCTGAAGGGCGCATCGCCGGTGTTGGCGATTTCCAGCTCCATGTCGAGCCGGCCGCCGCCGATGGAGATGCTCATCTCGGCGGCAAAGGCGTGGGGCCACAGGGCGCGGGTGTCGGCGTCGTCTTCGAGGCGCAGGGTGACGACCACGTAATCTTTGCCGGCGCGCTGGTTGGCGAGCGACCACAGGCGGTTGCGGGCAAAGCCGTGGGCCTTGAGCGGGCCGCGGCCGGCAAACTGCGGAAAGCACACCGGCACGCCGCCGCGGATGGCGGTCTGGCCGTCGAACACGGCGTTGGGGCTGAGGTAGAGGCGGTCTTCGCCGCCGGCGGGCGTCCACGACAGCACCTGCGCGCCGTGGAGGCTGACGAGGGCGACGGCGCCGTCGGGCGTCTGCAGCTTGAGGACGGGCTGGCCGTGGAGTTCGGCCGTTTCGATCTGGTCGGTCATGGTTCTGCGGGGCCCTGCCTGGGCCCGGGAGAGGTTACTGAGGACGCGATGATAACGCGGCCACTTCGGTGTGGCGGAAGCAGTCGGTGGTGTGATCGTTCACCAGCCCGGCGGCTTGCATGAAGGCGTAGCAGATGGTGGAGCCGACGAAGCGGAAGCCGCGCTGCTTGAGGGCCTTGCTGAGGGTGTCGGACAGCGCCGTGCGGGCCGGCACGCCGGCCAGGGTGGCGGGCGAGTTGATGATCGGCTGGCCATCCACGAAACGCCACAGCCACGCGTCGAAGCTGCCGAACTCGGCCTGGATGGCGAGAAAGGCGCGGGCGTTGTCGATGGTGGAGGAGATCTTGAGGCGGTTGCGGACGATGCCCGGGTTGGCCATCAGCCGCGCCTGGTCGGCGTCGGTGAAGCGGGCGACGACGGCCGGGTCGAAGCCGGCGAAGGCTTCACGGTAGCCTTCGCGCTTTTTGAGGACGGTGATCCACGACAGCCCGGCCTGGGCGCCTTCGAGGGTGAGCAGCTCGAAGAGCGCCCGGTCGTCGTGGAGCGGCACGCCCCATTCGGTGTCGTGGTAGGCCTGGTACAGGGGATCGGCCCCGCACCAGGCGCACCGCACGAGAGGCGTGTCAGCCATCAGCCTTGCAGGTTGAGGATGCCGTGCTTGACGGTGTTGTCCTCGGGGTCGTTGGAGAGCACGAAGCCCAGGCTGGCGACGAACTTGAGCATGCGCTCGTTGTTCGACAGGAAGATGCCGGTCATGGCGTGCAGTCCGCGGGCGCGGGCGGTCTCGATGAGCACGCCCATCAGCCGGCGGGCGAGGCCGCGGTGCTGCCAGTCTTCGGCCACGACGATGGCGAACTCGCAGGTCTCGCCGTCGGGGTTGACCGCGTAGCGGGCCACGCCGATCTCCTCCTCGACACCATCCTCTTCGATGATCGCCACGAAGGCCATTTCGCGGTCGTAGTCGATCTGGGTGAGGCGGGCCACCATCGCCGGGGGCAGTTCGCGCATCGTGTTCATGAAGCGCAGGTACTTGGTTTCGGGCGACAGCTTGCGGACGAACTCGACTTCGAGCTCGGCATCTTCGGGCTTGATCGGGCGGACGGTGATGTCGCCTTCGGGCATCGAGATGCGGGTGATGAGGTGCGACGGGTAGGGGTGGATCGCCATGTGGTCGTAGCGATCGGCCGTCGGGGCGATGTTGTCCACCACGATGCGGGCATCCACCGCCACGGCGCCGTGTTCGTCGACGATCAGCGGGTTGATGTCCATCTCGCGGATCCACGGGAGTTCGCAGACCATTTCGGAGATGCGCAGCAGCACGAACTCCAGCGACTCCATGTTGATCGGCAGCATGTTGCGGTATTCGCCGAGCAGGGTGGCCACGCGGGTGGACTTGATCAGATCCTGCACCAGATAGCTGTTGAGCGGCGGCAGGGCGACGGCGCGGTCGGCCTGGATCTCGACGTGGGCGCCGCCTTCACCGAAGGTGATCACCGGCCCGAAGATCGGGTCGCGGAAGGCGCCGACCATGAGCTCGCGCCCATAGGGCTTGACGACCATCGGCTCGATGGCGACGCCGTTGACGATGGCGTCGGGGCGCTTGCGCTTCACGTCCTCGAGGATTTCCTGGTAGGCGGAGCGCACCGCGGCGAGGCCGTTGAGGTGGAGCCGCACGCCGCCGGTGTCGGCCTTGTGGGTGATCGACGGGGAGTCGATCTTCATGGCCACCGGCAAGCCGAGCTCTTCGGCGAGCACCATGGCTTCGGTGGCGGAGCGGGCGACGACGGTTTGCGCGATGGGAATGCGGAAGGCCGCCAGCAGGGCCTTGGATTCCATCTCGTTGAGGTTCTTGCGGCGCTCGGAGAGGGCGGTCTCGATGACCAGCCGGGCGCTCTCGACGGACGGCGGGTTGAGATCCGACGACAGGGACGACGGCGTCTGGACCAGCAGCTTCTGATTGCGGTAGTAGGCCGAGATGTGGCCGAAGAGCTCGACGGCGGGTTCCGGCGTGCGGAAGGTGGGGATGCCGGCGGCTTCGAAGATGTGGCGGCCTTCGCGGACCTGCTCTTCACCCATCCAGCAGGTGAACACGGGCTTGTCGGCGTTGCGTTCGACGTCGATGATCTGCTGGGCGACTTCGGTGGGCGAGCTCATGGCCTGCGGGCAGAGCATGGTGAGCACGCCTTCGACGTTCTCGTCGGCGAGGACGATTTCGAGCGTCTTGCGGTAACGCTCGGCGTCCGCGTCGCCGATGATGTCGATCGGGTTGGTGTGCGACCAGGTGGGCGGCAGGATCTCGTTGAGCTTGGCGACGGTGGCGTCGGACAGGGTGGCGAGGGGAATGCGCAGGTCGGCGGCACGGTCGGCAGCCATCACGCCCGGCCCGCCGCCGTTGGTGATGATGGCGAGGCGGTTGCCGCGCGGACGGAAGTGCGAGAACAGCGCGTTGGCGGCAGCGAACAGCTGGCCGAGGTTGTACAGGCGGATCACGCCGGCGCGGCGCAGGGCGGCGTCGAACACCGCGTCTTCGCCCACCATTGCGCCCGAGTGCAGCAGCGCGGCGTGGGAGCCGACCGGGTGGCGGCCGACCTTGATCAGCAGCACCGGCTTGACGCGGGCGGCGGCGCGCAGGGCGCTCACGAAGCGGCGCGCGTCCTTGATGCCTTCGACGTACAGGAAGATGCTTTCGGTGCGGGAATCCGACACCATGTATTCGAGGACTTCACCGAAGTCGATGTCCACCGAGGTGCCCAGCGAAACCACCGACGAGAAGCCGACGTTGTTGGGGCGCGCCCAGTCGAGGATCGCCGAACAGAGGGCGCCGGACTGGGAGATGAGGCCGATGGAGCCCTTGGTGGCGCCGCCGTGGGCGAAGCTGGCGTTGAGGCCGAGCTCGGGGCGCAGCACGCCCAGACAGTTGGGGCCGAGCAGGCGGATGCGGTGACGGCGGGCGTTCTCGATGGTGTTCTTCTCGAGCATCTTGCCGCGGGGGCCGGCGTCGGAAAAGCCGGACGGGATCACGACCACCGACTTGGTGCCAGCGCGGCCACAGGCGTCGACGATGGCCGGCACGCGGTCAGCCTTGGTGGTGATGATCGCGAGGTCGAGCCGCTGGGGGATGTCCTCGACGCTCTTGTAGCAGGGGACGCCCAGGACTTCTTCGTATTTGGGATTGACGGCGAACAACTTGCCCTTGAACCCCGCCTCCAGCATGTTGCGGACAACCACGTTGCCGAGGGAGTTTTCGCGCTCGGTGGCGCCGATGACGGCCACGGACCGGGGTTCGAAGAGGGGGGTGAGGTAGTGTCGTTCGTTCATGATGGATGCTCGGTTAGTGCAATTCGGTTGGTCTGCTGGGGCGACCATGACCCTTGCCGTAGCCGCGGATATTCTTATCGTCAGTTAACAGACGAATTTTAACCCGCAAGAATGCTGCCGGATATTGGTAAAAGTGCCGATGTATTGCGATGCACAACATTAGTTGTGACTTATATCAACGCTTTTGAATTCAGGCTGTTGCGTAGCAGCAACGGTTTGGCTGCCGCACAACACCCGGAGGTGCCGGATCAGTGGCAGAGCGTGAAGAAGAAGCTGGCGCCCTGGTTGGGGGTCGACTGGGCCCAGACGCGCCCTTCGTGGCGCTGGATGACGCGCTGGACGGTGGCGAGGCCGATGCCGGTGCCGGCAAATTCGCTGATGCCGTGCAGGCGGTGGAAGGGGAGGAACAGCTTGGAGGCGAAGGTCATGTCGAAGCCCGCGCCGTTGTCGGAGACGCAATAGACGATCTGCCGGTCGCGCATCTCGGCGTGGAAGCGGATCTGCGCCACGTCGCGGCGGCTGGTGAACTTCCAGGCGTTGCGCAGCAGGTTTTCGAGCGCCACGCGAATCAGCGCCCGGTCGGCTGCGGCGACGAGGTTGGGCTCGACGTGGATCTCGATGGCGCGTTCCGGGTCTTCCTGGCGCAGCTCGTTGAGGATCTGTTCGACGATCTGGCTGAGGTTCACCTGCTCGCGCTTCATGGCCTGGCGGGTGAGGCGGGCCAGGTCGATCAGGTCGTCGATGAGGCGCGCCATCTTCTGGGTGGCGATGCGGATGCGGTGGAGGTATTCGCGGCCGGTTTCGTCCAGGCGCGGGGCGTAGTCCTCGGCGACAATCTGGGCGAAGCCGTCGATGGCCCGGAGCGGCGCCCGCAAGTCGTGGGACACGGAATACGAGAAGGCTTCGAGCTCGCGGTTGGAGGCTTCGAGCTCGGCGGTGCGCACCCGTACGCGGGCTTCGAGCTCAAGGTTGAGGTTGCGCTGGGACTGCTCGGCTTCCTTGCGGGCGGTGATGTCGTCCAGCGTGCCGGAGCTGCCCACCACGTGATCGTAGGTGTCGCGCAGGGGGCGGATGGTGGCCTCGACCCAGCGCAGGCCCTCGGAGTGGGTGCGCAGGCGGAACTCGAACTGGGCGATGTCCTCGTAGCCTTCGCGGATGCTGCGCAGGTGCTGCTCGACCCGGCTGCGGTCTTCGTCGGCGACGAAATCCAGCAGGCTCTGGCCGATGGACAGCCGGCCGTCGAAACCGGTGGTGTGGCGCCAGGCCCGGTTGAGGAAGGTCACGCGGCCTTCGCCGTCGGTCTGGAAGAGGATCTCGTTGACCGACTCGACCACGTCCCGGTACATGGCGCGGCTCTCGCGCAGCACCTGCTCGGCCGACAGCCAGCGGGCCACGTCACGCAATACATAAAGCACCGCCGGCTGGCCGTCGAAGCGCATCCGCACGCCGGTGGCCTCGGCGTTGATGCATTCGCCGTCGAGGCGCTGGTAGCGCAGGGGCAGCGGGGCGAGGCCGGTCTGCTCGGGGTTGGCGGCAAACTGCTGGAGCCGCGCGGCTTCCATCGCCCGGTCGTCGGGATGGACCAGCGAGAGCATTGCCACGCCTTCGAGTGCGCGGGTGTCGTCGGCGGCAAACAGGCGGCGGCTGGCGGCGTTGGAAAGATGAATGCGCCCATCGATGCACACCAGGGTGGCCTCGGGTGAGAGCTCGAACAGCTGGCGGTAGCGCTCCTCGCCCGCGCGGCGGGTGTCGAGGGTGTCGCGCACTGCGGAGATGTCCTCGACGACCACCGCGAAGGACGGCGGCGTGTCGTCGCGGCCGGGGATCAGCCGGACGGATTCGCGGCACCACAGCATGCTGTCGTTGGCGCAGTGGTAGCGCACGTCGCGGCTGTAGTGGTCGATCTCGCCCGTCAGGCAGCGGGCGCGCAGGGCCTTGCCGGCGGCGGCGTCCTCGGTGCTCATCACGGCGTCGAGGCCGGCCCCGGCGAGGGCTTCGGCCGGCTGGCCCAGGAAGGCGGCGAGGGCGGCATTGACCTGCAGCCAGCGGTCATCCACCGAGATCCGCCCGACATTGGCCGGCACGTGCTCGAAGAGGGCGCGGAACAGGGCTTCGTCCCGCTGCAGCTGCTCGCGGGCGACGACGCGGTCGGTGATGTTGCGGGTGGTGCCGCAGTAGCCGGCGAACACGCCCCGGTTGTCGAACACCGGAATCCCCGATTCACTCAGCCAGATCGCCCGGCCGTTGCGGTCGCGGCGGCAGAACACCAGGTTGGAGAACGGCTCGATCTGCTTGAGCTGCGCAATGTGCTCGGCCCACGGGGCTTCGTCCGGGGATTCGCCGGGCAGCTCCCAGCGGCGGTTGCCGATGGCGTCCTCGGCGGCCAGGTCGGCCAGGTGGCCGGAGCTGGCGGTGATCGCGGTGTAGCGCAGGTTGGCGTCCTGCTCCCAGTAGCCGTCGGTGCTGTAGGCGATGAGGGCGTGGATGCGCTCTTCGTTGCGTTCGAGGTTGGCCGACAGGCGGGCCCGGTCGGTGACCTCGCGGCCGATGCCCCGGTAGCCCTGGAACTGGCCGGCGGAATCGAAGATCGGCCGGCCGCGCAGTTCAAGGTAGCGCACCTCACCCGTCGCACTGCGGCGCGTGAGCGTGACGGCGATCGGTCCGTGCCGGCCCAGGCTTTCCTGGTGGGCGATGGCGAAATCGGGCGGCAGCTCGGGGACGATCACCTCTTCCCAGCTGCGGCCGATGGTGTCGGGCGGGATGATGCTGGGCGGGGTCGGGGCATCGGGCACCGGCACGAAGCGCAGCGTGGCGTCGGTTTCCCATGGCCAGTCGGAGGCGATCTCGACGAAATCCCGCCAAGGGGTGGTTGGCACGCCCGGCGGCATGGGGCGGGGCGGCATCGCCGACAGCGGTGGCGCACCCGAGACCGACAGGGGCGCTGGCGCCGGCGGCGGCACGGGGCGTGGGCGGGAGATCCGGCCGAGGAGCAGGCCGGCTGCCAGCCCGCCGCCGGCCACCAATAGATAAGGCAGGGAAGTCTGGATGCTGAAGTCGCCCGCCTCGCCCGCGGCGGCAAGAACGACGGGCGCGTAGGCGCCTCCCGCAGCGAGCAGAAAGGGGAGGGCTGCCCGACGGAGCAGCGGAGAGGCGGGACGGAAGAGCATCAATACATATTATCTGCGCCACGAATGCATTTTTCGCAGCCCAACTCGCCATCGAGCATGCGGCGTGACACGGAGTGTGTAAAATTTCTCTAAACGGCTATCAGGCACGGACCGGCTGCCGCGGCAGTGGTTCAGAAGCGTTTCAGAAAATTTTTTGATTTTCTGTTTGACTGATAGGAAGAGGCTATGTATTATTCGCGCCTCTCGGGGTGTAGCGCAGTCCGGTAGCGCGCTTGCTTTGGGAGCAAGATGTCGG
>NZ_CALAYQ010000183.1:0-10193 GCF_937894855.1 uncultured Zoogloea sp. | reverse complement strand
GCCGTGAAGATCAGAACTGGATGCCGGACTTCTCGGCGACGGTGTGCATATCCTTGTCGCCACGGCCAGAAAGATTGACCAGCAGGACTTTGTCCTTCGGCAGGGTCGGGGCGAGCTTGGCCGCATAGGCCAGGGCGTGGGACGACTCGAGCGCCGGGATGATGCCTTCGAAACGGCAGAGATCGTGGAAGGCCTGCAGGGCTTCGGCGTCGGTGATCCCGACGTATTCGGCGCGGGCGCTGTCCTTGAGCCAGGCGTGCTCGGGGCCGACGCCCGGGTAGTCGAGGCCGGCGGAGATCGAGTGGGTCTCGATGATCTGACCGTCTTCGTTCTGCAGCAGGTAGGTGCGATTGCCGTGCAGCACGCCGGGGCGCCCGGCCGACAGGGAGGCCGCGTGCATGCCAGAATCGATGCCGCTACCAGCCGCCTCGACACCGACCAGACGCACGTCGGCGTGCTCGATGTACGGATGGAAGATCCCCATCGCGTTGGAGCCACCGCCCACGCAGGCGATCACGTAATCCGGCTGACGCCCAGCGAGCTCAGGCATCTGCTCGATGCACTCCTTGCCGATCACGGTCTGAAAATCCCGCACCATCATCGGATAGGGGTGCGGGCCCGCGACGGTGCCGATGATGTAGAAGGTGTTGCCGATGTTGGTGACCCAGTCGCGCATCGCCTCGTTGAGGGCGTCCTTGAGAGTCTTGGAACCGCTTTCGACGGGCACCACGGTGGCGCCCAGGAGCTTCATCCGATAGACGTTGGCAGCCTGGCGGCGCACGTCTTCGGAGCCCATGTACACCACGCACTCCATCCCGTAACGGGCCGCCACGGTAGCCGTGGCCACGCCGTGCTGACCGGCGCCGGTCTCGGCGATCACCCGCGGCTTGCCCATCCGCCGGGCGAGCATGGCCTGGCCGATACAATTGTTAACCTTGTGGGCGCCGGTGTGATTGAGGTCTTCGCGCTTGAGATAGATCTGCGCGCCCCCGAGCAGGCCCGACCAGCGCTTGGCGTGGTAGACGGGGCTCGGCCGGCCGACGTAGTGCTTGAGTTCGTATTCGAACTCGGCGACGAAGGCGGGGTCGTTCTGGGCCGCTTCGTAGGCCCGCCGAAGTTCGGTCAGCGCCGGGATCAGGGTCTCCGCGACGAACACGCCACCATAAGGGCCGAAATGGCCCCGTGCATCGGGTAGATCGTAGGGGGTATCAGCCATGTGCATTTTGGACTCCGGCAACAAATTCGGTGATACGGGCGGCATCCTTGATTCCCTTGGCCGCTTCCACGCCGCTCGAGACATCCACCGCCCACGGGCGGACACGCCGGACAGCCTCGGCCACGTTGCCGGCATTGAGGCCGCCGGAGAGGATCAGGGGCAAGGGCAGCCCGGAAGGGATGAGCGACCAATCGAAGGTTTCGCCACCACCGCCATAGCCTTCCACGAACGCATCCAGCAGCAAACCCTGGGCCTTCGGGAAGGAAGCCGCGTATTTTAACAGATCGAACCCCTGCCGCATCCGCGCCGCCTTGATGTAGGGCCGACCAAAGCCGACGCAGTCTTCCTCGCGCTCGTCGCCGTGAAACTGCAGAAGCTGGAGCGGCACGGTTTTCAATGCATTTTCGACGTAATCCCGCCCCGCATTGACGAAAAGCCCGACGATCGTCACAAAGGGCGGCACGAGGCGCGCCAGCTCGGCGGCACGCTCGAAATCCACGAAACGGGGGCTCGACGGGTAGAAAACGAAACCGATCGCATCGGCGCCGGCTTCAACGACGGTGCGAACGTCCTCCTCGCGGGTCAGCCCGCAGATCTTGATTCGGGTTCGATGCACGTTCAGGGAAGCAGCAGTTGGGGAGCCGCGATGATACGCCCCCCGCCCGGCAGCGGCCACCGCGGCGGATACTCGACGCCGCACAGGTAGAGGCCATCCGGCGCGAAGGTCGGCGCCGCGATCGTCCGGTTGCGCGCCGCGAGGAGTTCGCTCATCCAGCCCACAGGCTTTCGCCCCATTCCCACGTAGACCAGCGACCCGACCAGATTGCGGATCATGTGATGCAGGAAGGCGTTGGCGTGGAAATCGAAGAACACCACATCACCCCGCCGCTCCACCTCGACCGAATGCATCAGGCGAACCGGCGACCTGGCCTGGCATTCCGCTGCACGGAAAGAGGTGAAATCGTGCTCACCGATCAGGCAACTCGCCGCCTCGCGCATCGCAACCACGTCGAGGTCACCGTGAGTCCAGCCAACCCGCCCACCCAGCAGGGCCGGCCGGACCCGCCGATTGAGCAGCACATAGCGATACCGGCGGGATTCGGCACTGAAGCGCGCATGGAAATCATCATCGACCTCTACCGCCCACAGCACCCCGATGCTTGCCGGCAGATGGCTATTCACGCCGCGAACCCAGGCCTCAAGGGGGCGACGGGCCGAGGTATCGAAGTGCGCGACCTGGGTTGTCGCATGAACGCCCGTATCGGTGCGTCCCGCGCAGACGAGTTGCACCGGCTCAAGGGCGATCTTCCGGAGCGCGATCTCGAGGGTGTCCTGCACCGTGCGTCCGTGGCGCTGAGTCTGCCAGCCCTCGAAGGCGTTGCCGGCGTATTCGATACCGATCGCGACCCTCACAGGCTCGCTCCAAAGACGATTGCCGTCGTCAGCGCGGCCATCACCAGCCAGTCGGACCAGCGCAGCGCGGCATGCTCCACCAAAAGTGGCTCGATCGCCCCATCAAACCGGGGCGCATCCAGCAAGGCCCGCCATCCGCCTTCCGGCGGCGACTCGACGTAACGAAAGACCAGCAACACCCGAACGGCCAGGCGCTCGACGGACAAACCAAGCATGGCCAGCGGTGCCGCCAGCACCATCAAACCAGACACCATTGCCCGCTCACCTGTCCGCTCCAGGAGCACCGCCACGAGCATCACGACGATCGCGAGACGAAGACAGTGCTGGACTGCCAGGGCTGCACCCTCCCAGGTGGGCCCCGCACGACCTGCCCAGGGGGCCATCGCCTCACCCGGCGTAAAGAAAGCAAAGAGAATCACGAGAACCAACATGAGAACGCGAACCCGCCGCAGCAAGCGCCGGGCCTTTGCCGGAGCAAGCCAGAGCGAAGCCACCAAAACGACAAGCCCGAAACCCCACAACGCGGGACCTCGGGCAAGCTGGGAGAACACAACCAACGAAACCCAGAACACGATTCGCGTCGCCGGGTGAAAAAGCGTATGCACCAGAGCAGATGAAAGGCCAAGGGGGCTGTCACCAGCCCCCTTCTTCAATCAGGAGAGACGGGCAAGAATCACGCGCGCCTCATCTTGCTGGCGCCCCGACCCTTCCCGAAGGACTTCCTCAACCAGTTCCCGCGCGCCGTCCTTGTCACCCATCTCTTCGTAGGCACGGGCCAGTTCGAGCTTGGTGGCAACTTCCTGCTGCAGATCGAGATCAAGAGGCGGCTCGGTCGGCGGCCCTGCATCAGGCAGCTCTGCGGGAGGCAGCTTGAAGTCGAGGTTGGTGGAGCTCATTTCAGCCGAAAGCGGCTTGCCCACGCCCTTGGTGTCGGCCTTGTCGTCGAGTTCGAAATCGAAATCGAGCAGGCTGCTATCGAAGCTGGTGCGTTCCAGATCGACCGTTGCCGAATCCACCGGCTCGCGTAGCGCATCCTCGGCCAGCGTCGCGGTGAGATCCACATCGACCGTCGAATCGCCCGATTCCGCGTTGGTTTCACCGAATTCGGAACTCAACTCGAAATCGAGATCACTCGGGTCAGGCAGGTTGAAATCGCTGGAAAGACGCTGGGGCCGCGTCGAGGTGGACTCGAGATCGCGTGCCATGGCATCGCCTGCCACCAACGTCGAGCCCATTGCGCCGACGGACTGATCGAAGCCAAGATCAAAATCCAGACCGCTGCTGGAAGTCGGGGAACTGCTGTTGAGCGCAACAGTTCGGGCGCTGTTCGCGTCGTCGCCCGAGTTCAGATCAAGATCGAAGTCCAGTACGGCCGGTTCGATACGTGCGGGCTCGGAGGGCTGATGGGTGTCACTGACAGCCCGATCGATGTCCTCCATGCTCGTATATTGATTGAGATCACCAGGCAGCGCCCAAGTATCTTTCAGCTGGGAAGGCGACTCAAGGGGATCTTCGCCAGCGGGCGCAAGCGGTAGCGGCTCATTGGCCATGAACGCCGGGGCCAGTGCCGGGGTGCGGGCTGCGCCAGCCTGCACGAAACCAGTCGCGGCTGCGCTGACACCAGCAACCGTGTGCGGCCCCTGCGGTACTGGCGCGACCGGCGCCGTGCCCGGAGCGGGAATGCGGTAGAGCGGGCTGTCGGGATCAACCTTGCGACCCAGCGCTGCTGCCTTTTCCCAATCCTGACCATTACCGCCGGTCAGCGAATACAGTTCGGTCGCCGTGGTTTCGAACTGCTTGAGGTTCTTGCGCTGGGCGTAGATCTCAAGCAGCTTGAGGTGCACGCCCGTGCGGCCCGGGTCGGTCTTCAGGGCGTCGAGCAGGATTTCTTCGGCCTGGGCATCACGGCCGTAGGCCATATATACGTCGGCTTCGGCCACCGGGTCGACACCTTCGTCGGTATCGATGGACGACAGGCCTGACTGGCTGAAATCGGTCTGAATCTGACTGCTGCTGCCGGTATCCACGCTCTGTCCACCGGCACTACCGAAGACGGAGCTGGAGCCGTCACCAAACTCGGACAGCGCCGGCGTAGTCGTCGGTGCGCCCTGCCCATTACGGCGCTGGTAAAGCTTGTAGCCGCCCCATCCGAGGAGCAGCGCCAGAACACCACCCGCACCGAGGTAGATGGACGAGTCGTCCTGCGTGGCCGCTGGCTGCACTTCCGGCGGCTTGGCCGGAGCAGGAGCCGGCTTGGGCGGTTCCGGCGGAGGCGGAGGAGCCGGCTTCGGCTCGACCGGGGGCTCGGGCTCCTTCGCAGGCACGGGGCGCTCGGGTTCGGGCGGAGGCGTCACGACGGCCGGCGCTGCAGCCGGCGCCTGCGCCACTACCGGAGGCGCCGGCTGCGTGGCTGCTGCTGCGGGTGCGTCCGACTGAATCTGGGCCATGCCCTGGCTCTTCAACTCGACGAGCCGCTGAAGCTCCTTGATGCTCTTTTCGAGTTCGGCCAGGCGGGTATTGGCTTCCCGCAGGGCCTTGTCGCGCGAAACGAGATCTTCCTCGAGGGCCTGCAGTCGCGCGACCGACTTCTCGCCGCCCGCACCGGCGCCGCGCAAGCCCTCTTCGCTCTTGGAAACCTTGAGTTGATCTGCCGAGCCGCCAGCGGCGGGGGCACGGTCTTCAACCTTGGCACCGATCTTTCCACCGCTGCCGCGCTGGGTGGGGGCTTCCTTGGCCGGCGCAGCGGCAGCCTGCTCGGCAAGCTTCTGGCGATAACGACCGAAATCGGACGAGTGAGCGACGACCTGCTGACGCCCGGCATCCCCCGCCCCCTGACGAACACCGTCGGCATCGGGAATGCGAAGGATCTTGCCAGCCTGGAGACGGTTGATGTCATCGCCGGCAAAGGCGGAACGATTGCCCTGGAACAGCGCCATCAGCATCTGCTCCATGGAGACGCCTTCGGGGCGATTCTCCATGGCAATGCGATTGAGTGTGTCGCCGGGCTGGACCACGTACGAACGCCCCGCGCCAGGTGCGGCAACGGCGGGACGGGCTGCGCGTGCAACCGCACGGCGCGGCACGATGGGCTCGGCGCGACCGTACGGGGTCTGGCGGCCATCAGGCAGGGCCACGGCGACGGGCGCGCGATTGACGCCGGTATCCGGCGGGTCGAGCAGGAAAGTGTATTCGCGGATCAGGCGCCCGGCGGACCAGTTGAGCTCGACCAGCATGTCAACGAAGGGCTCGTTGATCGGCCGGTCGCTGCTCACCTTGACGACGGCGCCACTGCCGCGGCGCTCGACGGTCATGCGAAGCCCGCTGACCGACGGGGAATAATCGATGCCAGCCTGCCGGAACGCCTCGGCTGAAGCGAGCCGTGCCGTCATGTTCTGGATTTCTTCAGGCGCAGCCGCGATCTCCACTTCTGCGCGCAGGGGCTGACCCAGACCGCTGAGGACCGTGATGCGCCCCAGACCGGCGGCACTAGCGCTAAGCGAAAGGGCGCCGATGGAAGCGGCAAGAAGGGTACGTTTGAGCCGACTTTTCACAAGAATCTTATGCACGAAGGCTGATCATCGAAATCGAGTTATCGATGAACATAACATCATGGGTTTGGGGAGGCAAGTTCAAGCGGTGTTCGAAGTCGCCACTAAATTACGATCGGCATAAAAAAGGCGGCTTGCGCCGCCTTTCTCGTCAAACTTTTCAGGCTTCGAGCAGGATTCGCAGCATGCGGCGCAGCGGCTCGGCCGCACCCCAGAGAAGCTGATCACCCACCGTGAAGGCAGAGAGGTACTCGCCGCCCATCGCCAGCTTGCGCAGACGACCGACCGGAACGGTCAGGGTGCCGGTGACGGCGGTGGGGGTGAGATCACGCATCGACGCTTCACGCTGGTTCGGGACAACCTTCACCCAGTCGTTGGCGGAAGCCAGCATGGCTTCGATCTCGTCGATGGGGATGTCCTTCTTGAGCTTGAGCGTGAGCGCCTGGCTGTGGCAGCGCATGGCGCCGATGCGCACACACAGGCCGTCGATGGGCACCATCGGGGCGCTGAAGCCTTCGCCACGACCGAGGATCTTGTTGGTCTCGACGCCGCCCTTCCATTCTTCCTTGGACTGACCGTTACTCAGATCCTTGTCGATCCACGGGATCAGCGAGCCGGCCAGCGGCACGCCGAAGTTGGACGACGGGAAGGCGTCATCGCGCATGGTGCCCGCGACTTCGCGGTCGATGTCGAGGATGGCGGACGCGGGATCGTCGAGCAGCTCCTTGACGGAGCGGTTGAGTTCGCCCATCTGGGACAGCAGCTCGCGCATGTTCTGCGCGCCGGCGCCGGAGGCGGCCTGGTAGGTCATGGACGTCGCCCACTCGACCAGATCGCGCTGGAACAGGCCACCGAGGGCCATCAGCATCAGCGAAACGGTGCAGTTGCCGCCGATCCAGTCACGGCCGCCCTTGGCGAGGGAATCCTTGATGACGTTCATGTTGACCGGATCGAGGATGATCACGGCCTTCGGGTCCATGCGCAGCGAAGACGCGGCATCGATCCAGTGGCCGTTCCAGCCGGCAGCGCGCAGCTTGGGATACACCTCGTTGGTGTAATCGCCGCCCTGACAGGTGATGACGATGTCCATCGCCTTCAGTTCGTCGATGTTCTTGGCGTCCTTCAGCGCAGGAGCTTCCTTGCCGAAGTTCGGCGCCTTGCCGCCGGCGTTGGAGGTGGTGAAGAACACCGGCTCGATCAAGGCGAAGTCGTTTTCCTCGCGCATGCGCTGCATGAGCACGGAACCGACCATGCCACGCCAACCAACCAGACCCACTCTTTTCATTTGTATCCCCGATCAGACTTGAATGTTGTTTTGAATTGCTTACAGCGCAGCGATGACCGCGTCGCCCATTTCCCTGGTGCCGACGCGGCGGGTGCCCGGCTCGTAGATGTCGCCGGTGCGATAGCCGGCGGCCAGCACCTTCTTGACGGCGGTTTCGATGCGCGCGGCCTGGGTTTCGAGATTGAAACTGTAGCGCAGCATCATCGCGGCCGACAGCATGGTGGCGAGCGGATTGGCGATGTCCTTGCCGGCGATGTCCGGCGCGGAGCCGTGGCTGGGTTCGTACATGCCCTTGCCGGCCGCGTTGAGCGAGGCCGACGGCAGCATGCCGATGGAGCCGGTGAGCATCGAGGCTTCGTCAGAGAGGATGTCGCCGAACATGTTGCCGGTGACCATCACGTCGAACTGCTTGGGCGCGCGCACGAGCTGCATGGCGGCGTTATCCACCAGCATGTGGGAGAGCTCGACATCCGGGTAATCGGCCGACAGCTCGATCATCACGTCGCGCCACAGCTGGGTGGTTTCGAGGACGTTCATCTTGTCCACCGAGCACAGCTTCTTGTCGCGCTTGCGGGCGGCCTCGAAGGCCACCTTGCCGATGCGGCGGATCTCGGACTCGGAATAGATCATGGTGTTGAAACCGACGCGCTCGCCGTTCTCTTCACGGATGCCGCGGGGCTGGCCGAAGTAGATGTCGCCGGTGAGTTCGCGCACGATCAGGATGTCAAGGCCGGAGACGATCTCGGGCTTGAGCGACGAGGCGTTGGCAAGCTCGGGGTACAGGATGGCCGGACGCAGGTTGGCGAACAGTTCGAGCTGCTTGCGGATGCCCAGCAGGCCGCGCTCCGGGCGCTGGTCGCGGGGGTAGTTGTCCCACTTCGGGCCACCGACGGCGCCCAGCAGCAGCGCATCGGCCTCATCCGCCAGCTTGACGGTGGCTTCGGGCAGCGGGGTGCCGGTGGCGTCAACGGCGGCACCGCCGACGAGGGCGAATTCCGCTTCGAAATTGACGCCATCGCCGCGCAGCGCTTCGAGCACGCGCAGGGTCTGGTCCATGATTTCGGGACCGATGCCGTCACCCGGCAGAACACAGATCTTCATTGTTGATTTCCGTTTTTATCGTTGGTGAGCACCGGCAGCCCGCAGGCCGCCGGCACGATCAGGCAAACAGCCAGGGCTGCTCGATGCGGCGACGGGCTTCGAAGTCGCGGATCTTGTCGGCGTGACGCAGGGTCAGGCCGATGTCGTCCCAGCCGTTGAGCAGGCACTCGCGGCGGAACGGGTCCACATCGAAGGGGATCACCTTGCCATCGGGGCGGGTGATCGTCTTGGCGTCGAGATCGACGTTGAGCCGGTAGCCGGTGGTGGCGTGGCACTGGGCAAACAGCGCATCCACTTCGTCGGCCGCCAGCTTGATCGGCAGGAGGCCGTTCTTGAAGCAGTTGTTGAAGAAGATGTCGGCAAAGCTCGGGCCGATCAGCACACGGAAGCCGAAGTCTTCCAGCGCCCACGGAGCGTGCTCGCGGGAGCTGCCGCAACCGAAGTTGTCGCGGGTGAGCAGCACCTGCGCGCCCTGATAGCGGGGCTGATTGAGCACGAAGTCCGGGTTCTTCGGACGACTGGAGTTGTCCTCGCCGGGCTGGCCCACGTCCATGTAGCGCCATTCGTCGAACAGGTTGGGGCCGAAGCCGCTGCGCTTGATCGACTTGAGGAACTGCTTGGGGATGATCGCGTCGGTATCCACGTTGGCGCGATCCATCGGCGCCACGAGACCATCGAGTTTGGTGAACGGCTTCATTTACTTGACTGCCTTCTGGATGGCCTCGCCACCCTTTTCAATATCCTTGCCCAGACCCTGCACGGTGTTGCAACCGGCAAGCAGCCCGGCCAACACGGCGATCAGTGCGGTGAATTTGCGCATTGTCGAATCCTCCGCGATCAGGCCAGTTCGCGGACGTCGGCGAAGTGGCCGGCGATCGCGGCAGCCGCAGCCATGGCCGGGCTGACGAGGTGGGTACGGCCACCGGCGCCCTGACGGCCTTCGAAGTTGCGGTTGGAGGTGGACGCGCAGCGCTCGCCCGGCTCCAGGCGGTCGGCGTTCATGGCGAGGCACATGGAGCAACCCGGCTCGCGCCACTCGAAACCAGCGGCGACGAAGACCTTGTCGAGCCCTTCGGCTTCGGCCTGGCGCTTGACGAGACCGGAACCCGGCACCACCAGCACCAGCTTGACGTTGTCGGCCTTGCGACGGCCCTTGGCCACCGCGGCGGCAGCGCGCAGGTCTTCGATGCGCGAGTTGGTACACGAGCCGATGAACACCTTGTCGATGGCGATCTTGTTGATCGGCGTACGCGGCGTCAGGCCCATGTACTGCAGGGCGCGCTCCATGCCTTCACGCTTGACCGGATCCTTCTCGAGGGCCGGATCGGGCACGGTGCCGTCGATCGCGGCAACCATCTCGGGCGAGGTGCCCCAGGTGACCTGCGGCTTGATCTGCGCGGCGTCGAGCTCGACCACCGCATCGAAGACGGCGCCGTCGTCGGAATGCAGGGTGCGCCAGTATTCGACGGCACGATCCCAATTCTCGCCACGGGGCGAGAACGGACGATCCTTGAGATAAGCGATGGTCTGGTCATCCACGGCCACCAGACCGGCGCGGGCGCCCGCCTCGATGGCCATGTTGCAGATGGTCATGCGACCTTCCATCGACAGGCTGCGGATCGCGCTGCCG
>NZ_CALAYQ010000182.1:0-2280 GCF_937894855.1 uncultured Zoogloea sp. | reverse complement strand
CGGTCATGATCGTCGAGCCGGTGGTGGTGAGGCCCGACATGGTTTCGAAGAAGGCATCCGTGAAGCTCATGGTGTCGTACACCAGGAGCAGCGGGATGGTGGCGATGGCGGCCATCAGCGCCCACACCGTGGACACCAGCAGGAAGCCGTCGCGGGGCTTGAGCTCGCGGTAGCTGGAGCGGGTGACGGCGTAGAGGATGAGGCCGCTGCCGAGGGAGATCACCATCGCGGCGACGAAGTCGGCGGTGGTGCCGTCGTCGAAGTAGATCGCCGCGGCGATGGGCATCAGGTAGGCGAGGCTGAAGATCGACAGCAGGCGACCGAGGACGTTGGCGACGGGCAGCAGGGCGTCCATCAGAAGAACCCCCAGCCGACCTGGAACAGCTTCTCGACCTGGGCGACGAGCTTCTTGCTGGTGCAGAAGATGATGACGTGGTCTTCGGCGCGGATCACGGTGTCGTGGTGGGCGATGATGACCTCGAAGATGGGCACCTCGTAGGGCACCAGCTCCTTGTATTCGGTGCGGCTCTGGCCGGTTTTGCGGACGATGGCGGCGATGGTGGCGCCGTCGGGCAGGTCGAGCTCGTCGACGCGCCGGCCGATCACCTTGCAGTGTTTGGCGTCGCCGTGGGCGACGATCTCCAGCGCCTCGGCGGCGCCCCGGCGCAAGCTGTGGACGGCAGCCACGTCGCCGCGGCGGACGCGGGCGAGGAGCTGGCCGATGGAAGTCTGGGCCGGCGAGATGGCGATGTCGATACGCCCGCCCTGCACCAGATCCACGTAGGACTTGCGGTTGATGAGCGCCAGGGTGCGCCGCGCGCCCATCTGCTTGGCCAGCGACGCGGACATGATGTTGTCTTCTTCGTCGTTGGTGAGGGCGAGGAACATGTCGGTCTCCTCGATGCTCTCTGCGTCGAGGAGGGCTTCGTCGGTGGCGTCGCCGCGCAGCACCAGGGTGCGTTCGAGCCCGGTGGCGAGGACCTCGGCGCGGCGCCGGTCGTGCTCGATGAGCTTCACGTGAACCGTCTTCTCGATGGCCTTGGCGAGGCGCATGCCGATGTTGCCGCCGCCGGCGATGATGACCCGGCGGATCGGGGTGTCCATCCGGCGCAGCTCGGACATCACCTTGCGGATGTGGGAGGTGGCGGCCAGGATGAAGACTTCGTCGCCGCTTTCGATGACGGTGTCGCCATGGGGCGCGATGGGCTGCTCGCGGCGGAAGATGGCGGCCACCCGGGCGTCGATGTTGGGCAGGCGCTGGGGGATGCTCTTGAGGGGCTTGCCCACCAGCAGGCCGCCTTCAAAGGCGCGCACGGCGATCATCGTCACCATCCCGTCGGCGAACTCCAGCACCTGCAGGGCCTCGGGGAACTCGATCAGCTTGCGGATGTAGTCGGTGACGATCTGCTCGGGGCAGATGGAGTGGTCTACGGCGAAGTTGCTGTCGTCGAGGAGCTCCGGGTGGTCCTCGTAGTCGGCGGCACGCAGGCGGGCGATGCGGGTTGGTACGTTGAACAGCGTCTTGGCGACCCGGCAGGCGCACAGGTTGGTCTGGTCCGACTGGGTGACGGCGATCAGCAGGTCGGCGTCGCCCGCGCCGGCGGCGTCGAGGATGGAGGGCGACGCGGCGTTGCCCGGCACCACGCGCAGGTCGAGCCGTTCCTGCAGGGCGTTGAGGTGCTCGATGTGGCTGTCGACGACGGTGATGTCGTTGGCCTCGGAGACGAGGCTCTCGGCCACGGAGGTGCCGACCTGGCCGGCCCCCAGGATGATGATCTTCATCGTTGTCTCCTCCCGGTTGGGGCCGGGGCGCGTTGTTGTTCTTGTCGGGCTAGCTGCCGTGCTCGTCGTGACGCTTGCCGACGCTGATGCCCAGCTGCTTGAGCTTGCGGTACAGGTGGGTGCGTTCGAGGCCGGTCTTTTCGGCCAGGCGGGTCATGTTGCCGCCGTCGAGCTGCAGGTGGTGCTCGAAGTACAGGCGCTCGAAGATCTCGCGGGCTTCGCGCAGGGGCAGGTCGAGGGGCAGGCCGAGGGCGGAGGAGGGCGTCTTGCCGAGCAGGTGGGCGACGTCGTCCATCCCGATCTCCTCTTCGAGGGTGCCCAGCGCCAGGGATTTGACCGCGGCCTTGAGTTCGCCGTAGCCGCCGGGCCAGGCGCGGTTGCGCAGGGCGTTGAGGGCGGCGGAGGACAGGCGGCGGGCGGGCACCTCGCTGGCTTCCACGTAATGGAGCAGGATCTGGCTGGCGATCTCGGGGATCTCGTCGCGGATCTCGCCGAGGG
>NZ_CALAYQ010000181.1:0-19689 GCF_937894855.1 uncultured Zoogloea sp. | reverse complement strand
ACAACGGCATCGCCGACATCCCGGAGCACGGCCTGCGCCAGCTCTGCCTCGGGGTCCGGATCGACAGGTCCACCGAACTCATGGAGCTCGACGCGAGCAACTGCCCGCACCCCTCGTGGTCGCCGCTGCATCCGGCCTGGGACTTCGAGTCCCTGAGCCGCGGCGAGACCCCGGCCTACATCAAGCGCTGGCTGGCCTTCGAGGCGTGGGCGGAATGAGCGCGCCGACCCGTGAACCTCTGGACGAGCTCGCCCTCCTGCGTGCGGAGAACGATCGGCTGCGCGGGCTCCTTGAGGCGCGGTGGCCGGTCGACCTCGTGAAGGGCCAGCGCGCGCCCTTCCCCTACTTCGGGAACAAGCGCATCGCCGCGCCGATCATGTGGGCGGCCCTCGGCAACCCGGGCAACCTCGTGATCCCGTTCGCTGGCAGCCTCGCCGAGCTCTGGGCCCGGCCCGAGGTCGGCAAGGTCGAGACGATCAACGATGGCTCAGGCCTCGTCGCCAACGTGTGGCGAGCGATCCAGCGTGACCCGGAGGCCGTCGCCGTGCACGCAGACCATCCCGTCATCGAGCTCGATCTGCACGCCTGGCATCGCGAGCTCGTGGCCGCCGCGGAGGACCTGCGCGCGAAGTTGCAGAGCGACCCGCGCTTCTATGATGCCGAGCTCGCCGGCCGCTGGATTTGGGGTGCGTCGGCGTGGCTCGGCAGTGGCTGGTGCGACGGCACCCTCCCGTTGAGGCGCCCGGAGATCTCAGGCGGGTCAGGCCGCGCTCGCAACGGCCACGGAGTCCACGGCAACAGCGTGGGCGACCGCGCGCTTCACCAAACCCGCCCGGACCTTGGTGGCGGGCACGGCTCGGCAAGCACAGGAACCGGCGTTCACAAGACGAAACTGCCCCGTCTTATCGGCTCCAACGGCGGCGCCCACCTTGGCAACGGCGTGAACTCGTCCCTGCCAGCCCTTGCGGGCAGCGATGGCTCAGGTGTCGGATTTGGTAGTGGAGTGCATAGCGGGACCGGGCGTCGACTCGACGGCCTCGTGGTGTGGATGCGCCAGCTCGCCGACCGGCTCCGGCTCGTCCGCATTACCTGCGGCGACTTTTCCCGGGTGCTTACGCCCGCGGTAACGATATCGCACGGGCTCACCGGGGTCATCCTGGACCCGCCCTACGGCTTAAAGGTTCGCACGAAGCGGATCTACGACGACGAGGACGCGGCCAGCATGGAGCACGAGGAGACGGTGGCCCAGCGCGCGGCTGCGTGGGCCCGTGAGGTCGGCGAGGACCCACTCTACAGGATCGTCCTCTGCGGGTATGAGGGCGAGCACGAGATGCCGTCCTCGTGGTGGTGCGTGCCCTGGACCGCGCGCGGCGGGTATGGCCTGCAGGCCCACGGGCGAGGGCGGGAGAACCGCGAGAAGGAGCGGCTGTGGTTCTCTCCCGGCTGCATCCGCGAGGCCTCCGGCACGCAGTTTCTGCTCCCCGGGCTCGGCTGAGTGACCGGTGAATGCCGCTGCCGGCACTTCGTCCGCATGGGCGTGACCACGACGATCGAATCTCCTCTCCTGCTGGTGGTGTACGCAAACGCGAGCACCGCCAGCATCATGTTTACCGTCCCCGCCAGCGAGCGCGTACGCCTCGACATCTACGAGGACCAGATCGCGCACGTCGGTAACAAGCGGCTGGAGTTCGAGCGCTTCGACGGCCCTCCCGCGCCGGGCCTGTGGATCTTCGACGGCGACGCCATCGAGGATGCCGAGCAGGAGGCGCCCACGACGACCTGCGGCTTCATCGGGGCCTGGCGCCGCCCGAGCGCCGACGAGCTCTCGCACATCGCCGCCGGCACCTGGCCCGGGGTACAGGTGGGCGCGTGAGCCTCACCATCCTCCCCTCGCACCTGCTCGCCATCGCCGCGCTGTACCTGCTCTGGCACCACCGCTCCGACCTCCTGCGCGCCGTCTATCGTCTCCGCGCAGCTCGGCTCCACGCCTACATGGAAATGCACTGGCGCTGCCGGATCGTCAGCATGGTCGGCCGCGTGGACGACGACTCCGCCGACCGGTGGATCGCTGGTGTCCGCGCGCTGGAGACCTCCGGCGCGATCCTCCACGCCTTGATCCACACGAACGGCGGCGCCTCGCAGGCCGCGACGCGGGTCAAGAACGCCCTCTCCACCTACCCGCACGAGGTGGTCGCCGACATCCCAGGCTTCGCGTGGTCGGCGGGCACGTCCATCGCGCTCAGCTGCGACCGCATCGTGCTCGGCCCCGACTCGGTCCTCGGGCCGTGCGACCGCGCGTGGACTCGGAGCGACGACATGGTCTGGGCGGTGGACCAAGTCGCCGCCCACGAGCAGGGCGTGCCGGTCGACGTCGTCCACGCGCGCCGGGCCATCGAGGAGGCCAGCGCCGAGGTGCTCACCTACCGGGCGCGCCGCCGGGCGCTCGCGGACAAGCGCTACCGCCACCACGCGGCCAACCCCACGGCCGCCGATGAACATCTCGCCGAGCAACTCGTCAGGGGCGGGTGGGGCTTCCACTGGCGCCCGATCTTCCGCGCCGACGCCCGCGCGCTCGGCCTCGACATCGAGGACGCCACCCCGGCGAGCCTGCGCGACTTCGCCGAGCTCGCCCGCCTCACCATGCTCTCGCTCCCCGAGGACCAACGATGAACACCAAAATGCTGTCCGCCGCCCTGCTGGCGCTCGCTCTTGTGCTGGGCCTGGTAGCGCTCAACATGCTGCTCAAATCCACATACTCTTTCGACGCGCTCACCTGCGACACAGCGGTATCGTGCGCCGACCTGTACATCACCTGCAACGGCGCATATCTCTGCCAGGACGCCGCGTGCGAGGTCATGGAGTGCTTCCGTGCGCCGGACAGAGGCCCGCGCCACGGGGCCGGTTTCGTATGGCTCGCGGGCGCCGTCCTGCTCCCGCTCTATGCGCTGTTCGTCGCGCATATCTCTGTGAAGGAGCGCTCGTGATGGCCTGCCAGTCCTGCACCCGCGACGAGCTCTGCATCGCCTGCCGCTTCGAGGGCCGAGAGCAACGCCTGCCCCGGTACGCAGGGCGGCGCGGCGAGACCCTGCTCCGCCGCAACGACAAGGCCGCGCTCGACTACTTCGCCGAGGCGGAGGACAGCCCGGTCTGGAACGACCCGCAGGACGAAACCCCGCCCGCGCGCCGGACCGCCACCCAGACCGCGGACCACGACTTCAAGGCCCGCCGGTGATCGTCGACGGCGCCCAGCGCTGGCGAGCCGGCCGCGCCAGCTACCGGCCCGCGGGCGAGGTCATCGACCCGCGCCGCTACGAGGTCGCCGCGATCGACGGGCCCGGCGCCGACAACATCGCCCGGGCCTTCGTGGTCGCGCACCACTACTCGGCGAGCTACCCCGCCGCCCGCGAGCGCATCGGCCTCTACCGCGGCGGCGCGCTCGTGGGCGTCGCCGTCTTCAGCCACCCGGCGCAGGACAAGGTGCTCGGCTGCCTGCCCTGCCCCAAGACCGAAGCTGTCGAGCTCGGCCGGCTGGTGCTGCTCGACGACGTCCCGGCCAACGGCGAGAGCTGGTTCATCGCCCGCGCCTTCGCCGAGCTGCGCCAGCGCGGCTACGCCGGCGTCGTCAGCTTCGCCGACCCGGTCCCGCGCTCGGCCGTGGGCGGCGCGGTGGTGTTCCCGGGGCACCTCGGCATCATCTACCGGGCGAGCAACGCCGTTTACACCGGCCTGGCGACGGCGCGGACGCTGCGGCTGCTCCCGGACGGTCGGGTGTTCTCGGAGCGCACCCGCTCGAAGATCCGCGCCCGCGAGCGGGGCTGGCGGCATGCGGTGGATCAGCTGGTGGAGCATGGGGCCGCGCCGCCGGAGCGCACCGGGGATGCAGCCGACCTCGCGGCCTGGCTTCCTGGCGCGCTCAAGCAGGTCACGCGCACGCTCAAGCACACGGGCAATTTGCGATACCTGTTCGGCCTCACGCCAGGCATGAAGCGGCTGGTGGCGGAGTCTACGAGCTACCCGCCCCAGCCGTATCCGAGGGTGCAGATCAGCGCCGCATCACTGCGGCCTTGAGCACCTCAACGAGATCGAGCGCCAGTTGCTGGGTGGAGCGCGCCGGGTCCGGGGTGCGGCCGATCGCCTCCTCAAGGGTCGCGCGCACGGCCGCAAGCTCGTCCTCGATCTGGTCCACCCTGGCGAGGTCATCATTCAATCCGCGCGCCCAATCCACCACCTTGTCCTTGTTCTTCGGCCAGCCCAAGATGTTGAGGGCCGTTCCGTAGTTGCCGATGGCGTCTTCAAGGGCTTGGGCTGTGGGCTGGAGGCGCGGGTCCTCAGCATTGAGTACGGCGAACCTGCGCCCGTCCATGCTCTCGCCGACGAGCAGCGGGCGCTCGGTGGTGCGCGACCACAGTTCGCTGAACCAGGCATGCTCGGCGATCTGGTGCGCGAGGCCGGACATGGGCGTGCTCGACACGTTGCTGATGTTGACGACCGGCCGCGGAGGCTGGCCGTCGTCGGTGAGACTCAGGAGTGGAGGCACGGCAGCGGCGGCGAGCCGACCGACCAGCGGCCAGAGAGCCGGGTCGCCATCCGAGTGGATGGTCTGGGTGCCGGTTTTGTCGATGTTGATGTTGATGTTGAACGTGGCCATGGACCAGCCAGACGGCCGGCAACATGGGCGCATTCAGCCATGAACACGGCCGCGCTGGCCGGCGTCCACGTCGGCCATGCTCACCGTGCACATTCTGCCTGTTACCCACGAACTCATCGCTCACCGCGAGGAGGCCATCGCCGCCGAAGCCTCGATGATCGAGGAGGTCATGGTCATCATCGACAACGGCCACGTCACCGCCATCCGCACCCCGCCGGTCCGCGGCCACCGCTTCGAGAGCGACGACTCGTGGATCCGCGACCTGATCGTAAGCGCCTACCGGGCTGGAGTGGTCGCGGGGGCCACCACCGATCAGGACGTGCTTGTACCGCCGGATGGCTGGGTGCTGTGGAGCTCGCTCAAGCCGGGCGACATCGCCACCAGCGGTCAGGGCTGGGTGGCGATCTCCGACTCCGAGGAGTTCAAGTTCTCCAACGGCGGATGCACCGCGCGCCGCTTCGCCCACGTCGAGAGCGGCGGCGACCACCAGACCGATGTGCGCTTCAACTTCGACCCCACGCAGCGCCACATGTGGCCCTTCTACCGGGTCGCCCGCGCCGGTCTGTCCGGCGAGCAGATCCTCACCCTGCTCGATGCCGTCGACGACGCGCCGGCCGACGAGACGGTCCAGGCCACCATCGACCGCGTTCTCCCGGTGGGCGCGTGAAGGGGCCACAACCACCAGCCCGCGCCATGGAGGCCCGGCTCGCGGTCAAGCGGGCCTCGGCGGCATGCCGGGCGGTGCGCATTCGCTGGAATGCGCTCAGGACCGAGACGATCAATGTTCTGGACCTCGGACACGAGCCGCGCGAGCTCGCGATCGGCGAGATCACCGCTCAGCTGTGGGCCGCCGAGCATGCCCTCGCCGAGGCGGCCTCCGGGTGGCGCCAGGCGCTCGCGGAGCGGGAGTCGCTCCCTGTGGCCGAGCGGTGGAACCTCGTCGCCATGGAGCGCTGGGCGAGCGCGCAGGCACTGGTGTAGCGTTCAGGGTGGAGGCCCGCTGAATAGTAGCCAGTGGGCCGGCGTCGGCGCAGGGGAGGAAATCATGCAGGACATCGACATCAGCAGCCGGGCCAAGCCCGAGGTTCTCCGCCGGCAGGTCGTGCCGGTCCCGACCGCAGAGGATCCCACGCTCCCGCAGCTCGGCCGGCGCCGGGCCGTCCGGTGGCTGTTCCTCCGGTGCACGTCGCTCACCGCAGCGGCGACGCGGCTCCAGGGCTGGCGCGGCGACGACCACCGCACCACGGCCATGCGGGCCTGCTACCGGGCTTATTTCCAGATCAACGGCGCGGGCCATGGTGAGACCACCCGCTCAGAAGGCCCCTATACCGGCGTCGCCATGCTGAGCCCCGAGGGCGTCGTGGTGGTCGCGTACTACGGCCCCGGCGACGAGCGGAATACGCCCATCGCCGCCGCCGACTACCACCGCGTGATGCTCCACCTGACGAAAGAGCGGCTCGTGCCCCTCTCCAAGGACTCCGAGCTCGACAAGGGCAAGGGCCTGCTCCCGCTGGCCGCGCGCACCGACCGGCCCCGCTTCGAGTAGCCGGTTCGGCGCCAGCAGGGCGCCGCCGGTGTACCGTCCCCGGGTGGACGCCGACTACACGATCGAGGAGACCGGGGACGCACCGGTCATGGTCTATGACCTGCCGCAGACCGAGGAGGCCAAGCGCTTCGAGGCGGCGTGGTGCTTCTTCGCCAACCGGCAGCACGACCACCTGGATCAGTCGTGGGAGGGCATGCCCCGCAAGCCCGGCATGGAGTACCTCCGCGAGCGCTACTACCCCCGCGGCTTCGTGCCCCTGAACGTCGGCTCGCCGGTGATGCGAAAGCCCGACATGCCGACGCCGACCGCCGCGGTGATCGTCAACCGCAACACCGGGCTCATGCTCGGCAGCCCCACGGTGATCAAGGTCGCCGCCGACGAGGACACGCAGGAGCTCCTCCGGGCGGTCGCCAAGTCGAGCAACCTGCGCCTGCTGTTCGCGCTCGGCCGCAACATGGCCGGCGGTGGCGGGACAGCCTGCGAGGTGCCGAGCATCATCGGCGGTCGCATCCACCTCGCGGTCCACAAGCCGAGCGAGTTCCGCGTGCTCCAATGGTCGAGCTCGGAGAGCTGGCAGCCGGAGCGCATCGTCCGGCAGGTGCTGGTCACGCTCCCGGTGCGCGACAGCCACGGCAACCGTGGCTTCCGCGAGTTCTGGCAGACCACCGAGTGGAACGCGAAGGAGCGCATCGACTACAAGCCGGTCCCGAAGGAGTGGAAGCCCGAGGACCCGATCGAGAAGGCCGGGCGGCCGGTGCGGGCGCCCCACGGCTCCAGTCGCTGCCCCGTCACCTGGTACCGGAACACCCCGAGCGAGGAGATGTGGGGCCTGACCGACTTCGACGGCTTGGAGCCGCGGTGCGACACCATCGACCGGCTCGGCTCGCACCTGTACTCCGCGGTCGGCAAGAACTGCGACCCCACGGTGGTGCAGAGCGACGACGCCGGCACCCGCCGCCGGCACCGCTTCGGGCGGCTCGGTCGCGGCCAGCTGCTGGAGACCTCGGAGAAGGGCAAGGCCTCGCTGCTGGAGACCTCGGGCAAGAGCCTGGAGGTGACGCTCGACGCCTGGCAGCGCCTGGAAGACGAGACCTTCCGGCTCGCCGACGTGGTCCATGTCAACGCCGAGATCGCCGGGGCCTTCAAGAGCGGCGAGGCCCTCCGGCTGTTGTGGCGCGCCCCCGAGGTCCGGGTCGGCTGGCTGTGGCCGCAGCGCGAGGTAACGATGCGCCGGTCCCTGGAAGCCATCTATGACATGGCCAAAGCGTTCGGCGTCAGCTCCTACGAGATGCCCCGCAAGGGCACCATCATCCTCCCCTCGCGCGAGATGAAGGAGCCGCCCAAGCCCGCGAAGCCGAAGGCGCCAGAAGAGGAGGGAGTCGAGGCCGGCCCGCCGGAGCCGCCCGCCAAGCCGAAGCTCGTCCCGCACAAGGTCGGCAAGTTCGGCTGGATCGACCTGGAGCGGGGGCCGTACTTCACCAAGACCCCCACCGAGATCAATCAGGAGGTGCAGGCGGTGCAGGCGGCGGCCGGTGGCGTCCCGGTGCTTTCGGAGGAGACCGCGGTGGAGGAGGCAGCGCAGATCATGGGCATCGACCCCGCCGAGGAGCTTCGCCGCATGCACGAGGAGAAGGAGCGGAACATGGCGCTCCAGGCCAAGCAGTTCGGGCTCGGCGGCGATGGTGGCGAGCTCGGCGAGGATGCAGAGGACGAGGAGGCCGGCAAGGATAAGCCGCAGGACGAGGCCCCGCCGGCTGACGATGAGGAGGATGAGGGCGAGGACGAGTGAGCCTGCGCGAAGTCATCGCCCAGATGCGGCAGACGATGGCCTCGCTCGGCGGCGAGGCGGCGGTGCTGCTGCAGCGCTTGGCCGCGCGGGCGATCCGCGGCGAGCTCCGGAGGCTGGCGGGCGCTGGCTCGCGGGTCTGGACGCCGGCGGCGGCGCGGGCGGTGGTGGATCGCCTGCGCCGGATGCTGGTCCGGCTCGTGGCGCAGCTCGGCGCGGCCCTCGGCAAGGCCCTGACCTCGGCGGCTGCCACGAGCCTCGCCGACGCGGCCCTGTTCTTTGAGACAGGCGACCGCGCGCTGCTGGGGCACGTGCTGCCGCTCCGTCCGGTCGCGCCGACGCCCGCCCAGATCGCCCTCGCCAGGGAGGGTGTGTTCAAGGCGAGCCTCGGGCGCTTCGGGGCGCTGCTGGTCCACGCGGTGGAGGGCGCCGCGGTGGCGACCGTGCTGCTCGGCAAGCCCCACCGCGCGGGCGTCGACCATGTCGCGCTGGCGCTGCGCCGGACCGCGGCCGCCCACGCGTGGGAGCTCCAGCGGATCGCCGAGACCGAAGCGTCGGCGGCGTACAACGCCGCTCAGCTGGAAGTGCTGCTCGCTCAAGATGTCCCCGGGGACAGGATGATGAAGCGGCTCGTGGCGACCTTCGACTCCCGCACCGGGCGCGACTCGGTCCTGCTCCACGGGCAGGTCCGGCCCGTCCGCGAGCCGTTCTTCGATAGCCACCGCGGGCACTTCTACATGGCGCCGCCGAATCGCCCGAATGACCGCGAGCTCATGGTGGGGCACCGGCCCGCGTGGGGCGAGGTCGTGGTGGACCGCTGGCCTGTCGCGGAGGACAGGCGGGCCGCGCCAGCGCCAGCGGCCACGCGCCGGGTCCCGGGCCAGGCTATCCGCTCGGCCAAGAACCTCCGCGCCGGCGATGTGCTCGCAGCCCCCGGGCGCCCGCGGATCGCCAGCGTCGCCGAGCGAGGGGGGCGCATCGAGGTCCGCACCGAGCAGGGCCTGCTGCTCTACTTCGCGGCCGGCGCAGCGATCGGCGTGCTCGCGGCCTCGTGAGGGTCCAGCGGTGCGTCGACGGGCACCGGGTGGGTCGGCTCGTCGGGGTCCCGGCAGACACCGCCGGCGAGCGCGGCGGCATGGACCCCGGCGACGAAGACAGCGCAGATGGTGGTGACGGTCAGGAAGGCGTTTTGGCGCGGCGTGAGCATAGGGACCGCTCTACACGGTCCTGTGGTTTGTTGACAGCATGTCACCCCTCGCCGACGCTCCGAGCAGGTGCGCGGACGACAACAACGGCCTCTCGCGGTGTTCCTGAGCTGGGTCTCGTCGATGGCCGCAGGCGTCGTCGTCGTCGTCGGCTGGTGGGTCGGCAAGCCCCTCACGCCAGAGTTGCTCGCGGTGATCGGCGTGCTGCTCTCGTGGTCCGTGAAGATGGATCGGTCCTGGTCGCGGAGGCTTGCAGACCACAGGGAGGCTGTGCGCAGAATCGGCGAGCGGCGTGGCGTTGCTGACGCCGATGTGGAAACCATCTACGCTGTGCTCGACGAAGAGGTCGGCCGCGAACAGCGGCGTCGAAAGCAACTACCCCGAGGGAGGTCCCGATGAGGACTCGCACAGGACCCATCACCGAAAGCCTGCCCGCGACCAGCAGCGCGAGGCTCATCCAGATCATGCCACCGCCCACGCTGCGCCTGTTTGACGCCCCCGAGGTGCTCACCACCGGCCGCGAGGTGTTCGGCCTCAACGTGCTCGTCTGGCTGTACTTGGCGATCTGGATCTTCCAGTCGCCCGCGCAGCAGCCGGAGCCGCCGCCGAGCCAGGCCGTCGCCAGCGCCACACGGTGAAGCCGATCCGCCGAGCCGCGTCCAAGCCGCCGAATGGCCTGGACCCCGCAGCGCGCCTACTTCGCCGTGATCGCCCTCCCCGCTGACCGTGTAGAGCGGGCGGCCCGCCTGGCGAGCAAGGTGCCCCCGCTGGTGGTCCTGACCGGCGACGACTTCGCCGATGTGCTCTCCCGCCGCGCCACGCTGATCGCGCTGGGCCCGGGCTGCCCGCTGCAGGTGGTCTGGGGCCTGGACGGGGCGCCGGTGACGGCCCACGAGTACGAGCGCCTCTTCTTCGAGCGTTCGCCAGCGGGCGAGACGCTGCTCTGCTCCGAGCAGCCGAACGGCCCCCGCGTCGCTGTCCCGCGCGCGCCGGAGCTCGGCCCGCCCGGCCCGCTTCGGCGCCTGCCCCCCGAGCACCCCCGCACCCTGCGGCCAGAGGTGAGCCCAACGCCGGCGCCGACCCGCCCGGTCTACGAGCCGCTGGACGAGCGGGCCGCGCCCACGACTTGCCCGTCCTGCAGGCTCAGGATCCGCACCCTTATGGTTGCGGGCGAGCCGCCGCCGTGTGATTCTCTGGGGCACCATGCCCCCAGCGAAAATCAAGGCGCCGACTCCCACCATTCCTAACAGCGCGCGCCACCGGGTGCGCATGATGCGGGCGCTCCGCAGGCTGGCGGTCGCGCTGGAGCAGCTGGCGGAGATGGTCGAGTTCCGCTTCCGGTCGACCGAGGCCGGCGCCGTCCTCCGGGCGCACCTGGAGATGATCGAGAGCATCCGGTCGCCGGCGGAAGCGCGCGACATCCTCGGCGAGCTCATCGAGGGCCATGTCGCCGGCGCCGTCCGCCCGCCGCAGCTCGACTCGATGCTGACCGAGACGCTCACGGCGATGTTCGAGGCGGCCGACTGCGCCGACGAGCAGGCGTGGCCGGCTGCGCTGCTGCGCGCTGCGACGCTCCAGTCGCGCATGTTCGACCCCTACGAGTCGGCCGGCGCGGCGATCACGAGGCTGCCCACCGGGACCTACGTGATCGCGCTGTGCGATCACGTGCCGATGGCGAGCCAGCTGAACTCGGTCGCAACGTCGGCCGAACCGGAGACCTCAAGGAGGGTTACGCGGTCGTCGGCCCTGAAAGTCAGCACCGCGAACGGGTCGCAGTCGATGACCGCCTGAGCGGAGACCTGGCGGGTGAGGCGGACCTTGAGGGGCGCCCCGGCACGGATCTGGATGCCGATCGTGGCGGCGACGAGCCCGGACTGCCAGGGGAGCGCGACGTAGCTGGCGGTCTTGATCGAGGCCTGCAGCGAGCCGGCCTGCCAGGCGGCGGCGCGGTAGTAGTCCTCGGCGCTGAAGGCGAGGATGTTCTCCGAACCCACGGGCTCGGCGGCGGCGGTGAGGCTGCCGAAGAAGGACGCGTAGATCCGGGTGCTCGACATCGGCGCGACGATATCACGCGGGTGATCAGATGCCGGCGGCGCTGAAGACCGCGTCGATCTCGGCTGACTTGCGGGGGCGCTCGCGGTAGAGGGCGTCTCGGAGGTCCCGGTCGACGTAGCGCTGCCGGATGAGCTTGTCGGCGGCCTCGGAGGCGAGCGTCGCCAGCGAGGTCGGGGGCGCCGGCAACGAGTCGGCGAAGTCGCGGCCGATCGTAAAGGTGATGAAGCGGCGGAGCTCGTCCGCGCTGAAGGCCGACATGAATAGGCCGGAGAGGCTGGCCACCAGCGAGCGGCCCGGACGCCTGGACGGCGGCGTGAAGCCCACCTCCACGTGCCCCTGTGGCGCCGGGGTGAACACGACGATCCGGTCCAGCGACTCCGGCTTGACGCTGAGCGCCCGCATGCGGCCCAGCACCTTCTCACGCAACGAGCCGCCGCCCTTCATCGCGGCGAACACCGCCTCCTCCGGCCGGCCCTCGAACAAGCCCTCCTCGTAGCCGAACGCTGTCTCGCGCAGGCCGTCCAGCCCGAGCTCGCCCCACAGGACACCACTGACCTCGTCGGCCCCGGCCTGGAGCGGCGAGCCGGTGCGCGGCGAGCAGTAGACCGTGGGCGAGGCGAGGCGGGCGGTCTCGACGACGCGCTGGCCCTGCCAGGTCGGCCCGACCGGGACGCCGGCGGCCTCCTGCGCGCGCATCGAGAGCGTGAGCGCGGGGCTCACCTTGTCGTCGACCCCGAGGACGACGCGGGACACCCCGAGCTCGACGAGGAGGCTGGCCTTGGCCGGGTCGGCGGCGGCCGTGGCCAGCGCCTGCTCGATGCGGGTCGACATGGGCGCGGGCGGGGAGATGGTGAACGTCGGCGTGGTGCCCACCTTGGCCCGGGCGGCCGCGAGGACGCGCGAGGCCTTGCCGAGGGTGAGGTTGAAGGGCGGCGCGAGCAGGTGCTCGACGGTGATGTGCTCGAAGGCGGCCGGGACGTCCAGGTCGGCCTCGCGCAGGCGCATGCACTGCGTGTCGGAGAGGAAGTTGAGGGTGTTGATGAAGTCTGGCGTGGTGGTCATGGCTGCGTGGTGGGTGCTTCTGGTGAGGGTGATCGATCACGTGCGGCGAGGGCTGCGAGGAAACGCTGGAGGTCCCCGCCGGCGGCATGGAGGGCGCGCCCGCGGGCCGTGACCTCGTGGCGCCCGCGGCCCTTGAAGACCGGGTGGCTGACCAGCAGCCCGTGGGCGGTGGCCATGTCGAGGAGGGCGCGCCGGACCATCGCCACCGGCTTGGTGGCGTCGCCGAGGTAGACGCCCATGGCGAGGTTGTTGGCGCCCGAGGACTGCGAGCGGAACTCGTGGGCGCCGTCGAGCCAGTGGACGAAGGGCTTGGTGTCGGCGCGGGTGCCAGCGATCTCGGTCAGGGCCGCGCACACGGCCGCGGTGGGCAGAGGGCGGACCGAGGCGAGGTAGAGGTGGGTGCGGATCGCGTGCGAGGTCTTCTCCGCGGGGTTGCCGTGGAGGCAGAACTCGCCGGCGCCGACGAGGCACTTCGGGCAGGCGATCGCCCGCGCGGCGTTGCTTTGGCCCTGGGTGATCACAGGCCCCCGAGCTGGCGCAGGTGGCCGAGCGCTTCGAGGAGGGCTTCACGCGCCGCCGCGGTGTCGGTCCCGCGGGTACCGTCGAGCTCGGCGCCGGCGCGGCGGATAGCCTCGACCACCGGGCGGCGCACGAGCTCGCAGAGCATGGTCTCGACCGCGTCCTTCACCCGGTCGCGGTGCTCGGCGGCGCGGGCCCAGTTCGCGTTCGCGGTGGTGGAGCGCGCGCGGGTCGAGCCGGCTTGCAGGCGGGCGCGGGCCTCCTGCGCGCGGGTGCTCGCGGCCTGCGCGTCGATGTAGCGCTTGAGCAGCGCGCGGAGTTCGGTGGCGGTCTCGACGGTGATCATGGGCTGACCTCGAGATCGGCAATTGGGCGCAGCACGACGTATGTCTCGTCGCACCCCTTCTCCTCACTCTTACGGGTGCCGCAAGGGCGCAGCCCGGGCCGCTCGCGGGCGAGCTCGGCCCAGTTCTTGAACCAGAATCCGAACGCCGCGCCACTGGGGCGACCGACGAGCCACACGCAGCCGCCAGCGCCCTCCACGGCGTAGCACTCGCCACGCACCGCCGGGCCTTTCTCGAATGCCGCGAGCTGGTTCTGGAGCTTGCCGATCTCCGAGCGGTAGCCGTTGACCGCCTCTCGCATGGCGAAAACCTTACCCTGCGCGTCAGCGACCCGGTCCTCGGAGCCCTTGAGGAGGCTGTGTAGAGCGCCAGCGAACGCGTCGAACTGCACCTGCGGCACCTCGCTGGTCGTTGGGATGATCGCAACCTCGGCAAGGCGCTGGCCCCCAACTTCGGCTTGGAATGACAGGCGTCGCCTGCCCTGCGCGTCTGGAGCGTAGCGGTGAAGCTCGCCCACGGAGATCGGCTGCGGGAGTTCTGCAGTCATGGCGGCGGATCGGTCGCTCGTGGTCAGCATGGGTGGTTCTCCGGGGCGGCTGCAGGGGCCGGGTCCATCGAGCGGTAGAAGTGGCGCTCGTTGGCAGCGCGGATCTCCTCGGCTGCGGGGCCGACTGGGGAGGCGATGTTGCGGGCGTTGGCGCGGCGCTGGAGCACGGTCTGGCGGACGGCGAGCGAGCATCCGACGCACCTGTCCTCCAGGACATGATCGTCGGGCTGCGCTCGGTGGCAGGTGATGCAGGTGGCCATGGTGATCCTTGGACGGGTGGTGGGCCGACTACTTCACGCGGCGCAGCTTCGGGGCGCTGGCCTGGAGCCTCTGGGTGGAGGCGAGGCGGGCCGCGTGGGCCTTGCGCAGCTCGGCGATCGCGTCGTCGAGGCTGACCGGCTTGGCGACCTTGCCATCCGCGACTCCGGCGTCATCGACCAGTTCCTCGCCACCGACGTGAAGCTGTACGTGCGGATCCTCGGGGCGACCAACCTGGAGAACGTCGGGCGCACGCTGCGGGTCCTCTCGTTTCGCTCCCCCGGCGAGGAGTTCCCGGTCGGCAGCGACCTGTATCCGCACGTCGTGGTCGTCGACGACGGCCCCGAGGCGTCGAGCTGAACGCCGACCGCGTCATGCACTGCCGGCCGCTCCTCACCCCACGGCGCGGCGTTTACCGCAACGAGGAATCGCCCTCGGCTACCGGCGGCTGATCACGTACACGCTCGCCACGGAGCCCGGCGACTCGCTGCGCGGGGCCGGCTGGGTCGAGACGGCGCGGGTGAAGGGCGCCGACTGGGACCGCCCGGGGCGCCGGCGCAAGGAGTTCCACCGCTGGCCGGGCGGGTGAACACGGGCGCCTCGCTGCTCGTCCGGGCGCACCATGCGCACATCGGCCGCTTCGGCGCCGAGCAGTGCCAGCGGCTGCGCGCGCTGGTGCTGGAGCACTTCCCGGACCTGGCGCCGCCCGAGTGAACACGCCGGGCGCCCGCGCCGTCCATGCTGGCCATGATCGACGATCGCCCTGAGACTCCCGACGACGTGATGGCTCGCGCCTTCGCGCCCACCCCCGACCTGTCGACGCTCCAGGCTCGACTGCTGCATACGGCCGACCTGCTCGAAGCCAAGCTCCGCGCCGCGGGCATGTTTGATGGCCCGGATGGCCGCGATGTCGCTGACCTGCGCGAGGCTGCCACTCGCTCGGCCCACCACGACTCCGTGGTCTCAGCCTGGGCCGCGCACACCGAGACCATGGGCGCGCTCGGCCAGCACCTGCTCGACGCCCACAAGCCCGGCGAGGTCGACCCCGAGGCCGTGGCCTTCCTGGACGGCTACCACGTCGGCGGCCGAGCAGTCGCCCCCAGCGAGCCCGGCGAGACCACGCTCGAGGCCGCGCTGCGCCTGCTCAAGCTGGCGAAGGCCCGCGGGGCGTTCGCCGCCGCCGAGCACGTGATGTCGGCGAGCGCGGCGACCGGCCCGACCTTCCGCGTCGCGCTGGTCGACTCGGCCGACGCGATCCCGCACTGGGTCGACCCCGACGAGTTCAAGGGCGCCAACTTTGAGGACGGCTACCGCGCGTGCGTGGCAGTCCTGCAGGACGGCAAGGTCCGCTACCACTGGGACGGCGGCGAGGCGGAGGACAACCTGTACCTGCGCGACTGGGCGTGGGTCGCCCCGGCACTCGACGCCGCCTACGACGCCGGGCGCAGCGACGTGCTCTCGGGCGCCGTCCCGCCGACGTGGGATCAGATCTGCGCCAAGATCAAGGCGCTGGGCCTGCGCTGCTACATCCGCGGCGGCGAGGGCGTCGAGATGGCGCTCATGATCGACGGGCCGGCGGTCTACTACGCGCCTGAGGGCATCCACAAGGCGCCGGTCGGCCAGCGGATCGCCGACATCTACAACCCCGCGGTCGGTCTGTTCCAGCCCACCCTCGTTGACCGCGCCGTCGTCCCCTTCGAGCGCATCGGCCCCGAGGTGATGACGATCCCCGTGGTCGACTTCATCGGCGCTGCCAAAGCCCCGTGAAGCCGCCCGCGCCATACCACGGCAACAAGGCCGGCGCGGCTCCCCTCATCTGGGCCGCCGACCTCTCGCGCGGGCGCGCCTCGCCGGGCGCCACCCTCCTGCCCCCGGCGAACTTCACCGGCCGCACCCGCCAATCGGCCGGCATCGTGATCGTGTCGTAGCCGCAGAGCACGATCCGCAGGTGGTGGTGCGAGCCGTTGGCGATCGCCCAGTCGCGGGCGGCGAGCATGAGGGTGTCGCAGGTCCCGCCGTGGGCGTAGCTGACGGATCCCTCACCGTAGGGCGGATCGAGCAGGACGCCGGTCAGGCCGTGCTGGACCGTGATTGACGGCTTGACCAGCCGGGCCCAGTCGCCGCACGAGATCCGGACGTAGCGGAGGCGCGCCGCGACCTCATGCAGGTACTCGTCCAGCCGGTACCGCAGATCGCGGCGGTGAATGCCCTGCCCGAAGCCGCGGCCGGTCCCGCCGCCCCCCGAGAGCATCGGGATCTGGCGTGCTGGCGGGTCCTTTCCGAAGCCGTCGCCGAACCAGCAGGACTTCGCCCACAGCCACAGGCCGGCGAGGCGCGGGTCGCAGTAGTCCAGGTCGACGGAGAGGCGCTCGGCGAGGGACCTGTCACGGGCGCTGGCGACGAGATGCGCGTGCATAGACACCCCCATGCCCAGAGGAAGGCCACGTAGCCGCCCGGGCGGACGAGGCCCAGGCACGCCCGGAGCAGGTCCGGGATCAGCGTGAACGGCAGAGGTGCTCGTTGTGGTGTGGGGCGCTCTCGGTCTCGCGGGCGACGCCGCGGTCGTCGAGCGCGACGGCGATCAGCTGGGGCAGGGCATCGACGGCGATCGGGCCTTGGAGCGCAGCGGCCTCGGCCTCGCTGCGCCAGGTGAAGGTCTCGCCGGTGAGCTTGCCGGTGGCGCGGTCGAAGGTGGCCCACAGGGCGGGGATGCGCGCGAGCTCGGCGGCGTCGAAGCGGGAGGCGTAGCGGGCCTTGGTGGAGACGGCGGTCTTGTTCACGGGCATGGACTATCTATGCGCCTTGTCTGTTTGGAAGTCAAACCCAAAACGACAATCTATTTATCAGGGTCCAACCCGCGCAGCCGGAGCCGCATTCGTTCGGCGGCGCGCACGACTCCGAACGCGGCGACATCGGCGTCGTAGAACGCGTGGGCGGCCATGCGCTCGGCGACGGCGCCCGCTTCGGCGCCCGGTGACTCGGCCAGGCCCTGGATCTCCGAGGCGAGCTTCGCCAGAGCGTCCCGGAGGTTCGGGCCGATCGCGCGCAGGAGCCCGAAGCGCACGGTGGTGGTCCAGCGATGCCGGTATCCGCTGGTCTCGTCGCGGTCGACCTGGACCTCCAGGGTGAGCTTGGCCGTCGAGCTGCGCGTGGTGGCGGTGTGGCGCGTCACTTCCGGGCCCTCCTGCGTGCCTTGTGGATCGGGTTGTCGCGCGCGTTCGAGGCGCGCTTGGCTTCGCAGCATCGGTCGCACCGGCAATCCCAATACCCATAGCCGTGCGTGGTGCCGTGGACATGCTCGGGGATCGGCTTCCAGCGGGCGGCCTCGCGCAGGCGCTCTTGATTGACCCGGTGGCCCTCACGGCATACCTCGCACCGGCAGCCGGAGCGGTATTGCGACGCACCGTGATTCACACCCGCCTCCCACAGCCTGCGCGGCGGCCGATGTAGCGGAGCACGCGGACGCCCAGCTGGCGGGCAGCCTTGGACCCGAAGGCGCGCCAGTAATCACGGTTCGGCACACCTTGGACCTCGGCGGCGTCACGCAGGGTCTGGCCGGGGTAGCTCTCGGAGAAGTGCACCCCGAGGCGCGGGAGTGCGATGGCCTCGGCGGCGAGGACGAGCGCCTCCTCGCGGATCTGCTTTCGGGGCGAGCAGTCGCGGCGGAGGGTGATATCGATCGCCTTATTGATGCCCAGCCCGATCTCCAAGCCGAGCGAGAGGGCGTGGCCGATCTCGTGGGCGAGATGTTCCACGAGGCCGCGATCGCCCTCGAAGATGGGGTCTTCGAGGGTGTCGAGGCCAAGGCGCTCGAACAGGCGCCGGGCGTCAAAGGCCGCGATCAGCACACGGCCCCCAGCAGGGCGCGGTCGCCCTCGGTCAGCGGCAGGAAGGCGATCGCGCGCAGGTCGGCGAAGTCGCGCCCGTCCGTGCCGAGCCATGCCTCGGGCCGGTCTGTGGCGCCGAGATCGCGCAGCTCGAAGTCACGGTTGTGGCCCCGGCGAGCGTCTCCCTCCTCGCCGAGCATGGCGAAGGCGAGCCCGCGGGCGCACAGGGCGAGGCGGAGCGCGGCGTCGGCCGGGCCGCCGGCGGTGCGCGAGGCGAGGTTGTCCGCGGAGACGGCGAGGCCGGAGAGCAACGGCAGGTCCTCGCAGATCTGGGCGTCGACCTTCACCGCGGCGGCGAGGGCAGCCCCGAGGGCGCGGGCGGGGCTGGTGCGCTGGGTGAGCGCGACGCTCGCCTCCCATCCGTCGCTGACGATCGGGCCACCGGCGCGGCTCCAGTCGAGGAGGGCGAGCTTGCCATCCTCGCGGGCGGTCGTGTCCGGGTGCTGGCCGAGCGTGAGGTCATCGAGGTGCACCACGGCGCACATGGCGATGGTGTCGATGAGGTGGTGCACCCGGGTGTAATCGTTGATCGGGTCCATGGCTACTCCGGCGCCTCCCAAGCCCCGCGCTCGATCGCGTTGGCGTTGAGGTTGCTCTTGCGGGTCGCCCCGCAGGAGCACGTATGGACCCGGCAGATATTGCCGTGGGCCTCCTGGACCTGCGGCGATGCCACGGGGCCTGTGAAGGGTCGCTCGATGGTGAGGGCGGGCTTGGGGCGGTGGGTGTGCATTGGTCTCCTGGCGCGCCTTGAGCCCGTGCAGTGGCTACGGAGCGAGTAGACGGGCGTGGCGGCCCGCGTGTTCAGCGGGCGCGAACGGTGAGCCGCCCAGAGCGAAGGGTGACTGCGAGGCCAGCCGCGAGCAGGGCCCGCTGGGCGGCCGCGAGATCGCCGGCGGTCCCGGGCGTGCGGTAGACGAGCGCCCGGTCGGCCTCGCCCTCAGCATAGAGCGGAGCGGTGCCCCACGAGCGCGCCGAGCAGGTCGACAGGCCAGCGGCGGCGAGGGCGGCGAAGGTGCGGTCGAGGAGGCTCACACCCCGAAAGCCCCGACCCTCGCGGGTACGGGGCCGGTGGGGCCGGGGCCGCTCAGCGGCGGGGCTTGGCGGCGGTACCGTGCTCCTCGTGCCAGGCGGCGCGGAACTCGGCGGAGCGGCCCTCGCGGGCGACACGGGCGTCGTCCGCGGTGGTCTCGTCGGCGGCGCGCGCGGGGCGGGCGGCGACGGTCGGGAAGCCGAAGTCGAGGGTGAACTCCTCGCCATCGGCGTCAAGGGCGGTGATCGGGGCGGCGGGGCGGGTCGCGTTGCTCATGTCTCGAAGATAGCGATTGTCCGTTTGCCGGTCAAGCTCAAAACGACAAGATGACATCGACTATTTTTCAGGCTCGAAACCGGGCCGTCCGTGGCCCGGGCAGATCAGCCGAGGTCGCTCGCGGGGAGCGGGGCGGCAGGCGGCGCGGCGTCCTCATCGACGGGCGCAGGGAGCATGAGCGGCAGATCCGCGGCGGGCGCGTCGTGGGCGGCGTCGAGCGCCAGCATGAGCGCGCGGACCCCGAGGCGGCGACCGGGGCCAAGGTGGAGCGAGTCGAAACGACGCTCCGCCTGCTCGCGCTCGGTCCCGGCCGGGCTCCCGCGGTGGTGGGTGAGCCACTCGGTCACGGCGTTGTAGGCGGCCCACCACGTGCCCCGCACGCCCGCGCGGTCGTTGCCCACCCCGGCCTCGAACAGCGGGCGCACGTCATCGAGGAGGCGGCGGCCGACCGTGGCGTCCGGCTCGATCACGCGGACCGCGTCGTCGCCCTCGCCGCGGGTGAGCGCGAACAGGCGCAGCGCGTAGG